>JAWXBN010000091.1 GCA_034440155.1 Verrucomicrobiota bacterium
GCTACCGGGGCGACAGGTTTCGGAAATGCTGACGGGGCAGGAACTGCCGCTGATACTACTGGAGCTGGGGCGGGAGCAGCTACCGGGACAAGAGGTTTCGGAAGTGCTGACGGAGCCGGAACTGCTGCTGAGGCCACTGGGGCTGGGGCGGGCATGGGAGCGACAGCTGTTTTTACAGGGAGTGAACCGGCATTTGCCACAGGCTGAGGTGCAGGTAAAATCGCTGATACTGGTGAAGGAACCGCAGGAATTTGCGGTGCATTCGGTGTCAGAGAAGAAACGGGCACAGCGAGTTTCGGAGGGGCCACTGGTACAGGGGCACCGGAAATGGCGGCAGGGACCGGTGGATTCACCACAGGTGCTTGCGAAAGATTTGCGGCTGCAGGCGCAGAAACAGCTGCGGCTGCTGGTGCAGGAGGAGGAGCGGCTGGCGGGGTAGCTGGTTTCGGAGGCAATCCTCCCCCAAGGGAATTCATCGGTGGAGCCATGGGGGGTCTCACCGCTGAGAGCGGACTCACTGAGGGGGTACCCATTGCTGCCGGCGTGGTAATCGTAGGTGGCTTGATGGGAGAACCTTCCGGTGCCGAGGCTACCGGGCGAATTGATGGAATCTCTACGCGTGTAGACGCTTTTTTGGCGAGCTGAATCTCCTCCTCTTTTGAAGGGGGATTAATTACCGCCCTGACGGCGGGAGTGAAAATCGGAATGACCGGGATAGCCTTAGGTTTTTCTGTTCCTACTGGGGCGGGGGCACTGATATCAGTTTTGAGTTTCGGGCTGAATCCTAATGATCCCCCTGAGGTCGTTGATTCGGTGGAATGTGCTTGTGGAGTCTGTGTATATGCAGGGGTTGAGCTAATGGAAATAGGGTTACGAGCCGACAAAACGACTAGTGGAGCTGATTTGTGAATGAGCAAGACCGGCCTGCGAAGTCCTGCATTCGGCGTTGACGTATCCATATATCCTCGAAATTACATTGTTAATTGTTTTTACTTGTTTTCGCAGAATAAGGAGCAGTTTGTAACAGCGCAAGATAAATTTATCATTTTCTTTTAGCCTTATGGAATCTATATTTTACCTTCAAAATACTTAATTGTCTTCCTAAGACCTTCTTCCACAGTGATTTTAGGTGTCCACCCTAAAAGCTCTTTTGCCCGAGTTATGTCCGGCCTTCTTTGTTTTGGATCATCTTTCGGCAATGATTTAAAGATGATTTCACTCTTACTATTCGTGATTTTTTTGATTAATTCAGCAAATTCTAAAATCGTATATTCCGACGGATTCCCAATATTGACGGGTTCATGAAAGTCTGCCTGTGATAATTTCCATATTCCGTCAATAAGATCATCCACATAACAAAATGACCGTGTTTGGGAGCCGTCCCCAAAGACCTCCATGGGGTCCCCTTTTAACGCTTGGCTGATAAAAGCCGGGACGACACGACCGTCTTTGAGTCTCATCCGAGGACCGTAAGTATTAAAGATACGGACAATGTGTGTGTCGATTTTGTGAACCCGGTGGTAGGCCATGGTCATGGCTTCGGCAAAACGTTTAGCTTCATCGTAACAGCCGCGTGGCCCGACAGGATTCACATGTCCCCAGTAACTCTCCGGTTGCGGGTGGACTTGCGGGTCACCATAACACTCCGATGTCGAGGCGATAAAATATTTGGCGTTTTTATCTTTGGCCAGTCCTAAGGTATTATGAGTGCCAAGTGCCCCGACCTTCAGAGTTTGAATCGGGATCTCCAGATAATCAATCGGGCTGGCCGGGGATGCAAAATGAAAAACATAATCCACTTGGCCGGGCAGGAAAATAAACTCCGTGACATCCTGGCGGATGAAGCGGAAACGCGGATTGCCAGCGAGATGCGCTAGATTCTCCGGGTTCCCCGTCACAAAATTATCAATCCCCACAACATCGTGACCCTCCTCCATTAGGCGTTCAACCAAATGGGATCCCAAAAAACCACCTGCACCGGTAACAACAGAGATAATAGGCATTCCCCGAATCTACAGCGATCCCCCCTGCCGGGCAACCTATTTTCCGCCTGCTTTTCCCTCTCCCCGGTGTCAAAACTTATGAGTCAACGGGGGGTCCATGCCCTTTTGATCCAAAACAGGTTTGTATTTCAGGAAAGCTACAGTAAGCTCTTCCACGGCTCATGAAAACCGAAACAAAATTTATTCTTTATCTAGAACAGATAATGGCCGTCGCTATCCCTGCCGACCGTTATTCCAAAAGCCGTTTGTACAAACTCCGTGACCGGCTCGAAAATGAAAAACGATTCCGCGGACGCGCAGAATTAATGAGTGTCATCGATCTGGTCAGTGATTACCTGCCTTAAAACAAAACGGCCCCCCTTTTTACTCTACTGTGACACTCTTGGCGAGGTTACGGGGTTTATCCACGTCGCAACCGCGGGCTACGGCTGTGTAATAAGAAAGTAGCTGGAGCGGTATCATATTCAGGATCGGTTGGAGGAAATCACGTGTGAGGGGCACGGGAATAAACGCATCCGCCTTTTGCTGGAGTAATTTATCCCCGGCATTTCCCAGCGCAATGACTTTACCACCCCGCGCTTTAATCTCCTCCAAGGCACTGATATTTTTATCATACACGTCGTCTTGCGTCGCGATCAGTACCGTGGGCAGGCCGGGTTCAATCAAGGCAATCGGCCCGTGTTTAATCTCGCCGCTGGGGTAACCCTCCGCGTGGATGTAAGAAATTTCCTTGAGCTTGAGCGCACCCTCGAGGGCAATGGGGAAATTAAACTGGCGCCCGAGGAAAAAAACACTTTTGGCCGGGGCAATTTGCGCGGCGACGGCACGGATATGGTCCGCTTGTTTAAGGGCATCCTCGACTAGCGTGGGGAACTCCTCCAGTGCGGCGATGATTTTCCTGCCTTTGGAATAGGACAAATTGCGCAGGCGTCCCATGAGCAGGGCTAGGCAAGTCATGATAATAGTCTGGGAAGTAAAGGACTTCGTCGCAGCCACGCCGACCTCCGGGCCGGCATGCATATAGATACCCCCGTCGGCTTCACGGGCAATCGTACTGCCGACGACATTCACGATCGCTAATGTCTTATGCCCTTTGCGTTTACTCTCGCGTAAGGCGGCCAGCGTGTCCGCTGTCTCCCCGGACTGTGACAATACAAAAACCAGCGTATTCATCTCAATCGGCGGATTGCGGTAGCGGAATTCACTCGAGTACTCCACCTCGACCGGGATTCCCGCAAATTGCTCAAAGAGGTATTCCCCAAGCAATGCCGCATGCCAACTCGTGCCACAGGCGCAGAGGATGATTTTATTAATGGAACGTAATTCCCCCGCCGTGAGATTTAACCCACCAAAAACGGCGGTAGCCTCGTCGCGGTTGAGACGGCCACGCAAGGCATTTTCGATCGTGCGGGGTTGTTCGAAAATTTCCTTGAGCATGAAGTGAGCGAATGCACCTTTCTCCACGGCATCCGCAGAGTATTCTATCTGGGTCGCACTCCTCTGGGCGGGGCCCGAACGCAGGGACTCGATCTCGTACCCCCCTGCTTGGAGCATGACCAGATCGAAATCTTGGAGGTAAATAACCGTCTGGGTCTGTGCGGCCAGGGCAGCCGTGTCACTTGAGATGAAATTCTCCCCCTTGCCCACCCCGATAATCAAAGGGCTCCCCCGCCGGGCGGCGATGATCGTATCCGGGCAATCTTGATGGATAACGGCGATCCCGTAAGTGCCTTGGACTTCTTCGAGTGCGGACTTCACCGCCGAACGTAACCGTTGTGCAATTTGCGCGGAGACATCGGTTTTTTCAAAATAAACCCCGATCAAGTGTGCAAGGACTTCCGTATCTGTGAGTGAATGAAAATGGTGTCCTGCCGCCTGTAACCTCTCTTTGAGAATGGCGTAATTTTCAATAACCCCATTATGGACCAGCGCGATTTCGCCGGATCTATCGAGGTGCGGGTGGGAATTCGCATCACTGGGTTCTCCATGGGTGGCCCAGCGGGTATGGGCAATGCCTAAAGAACCGGAAACGGGGTGATCCAAAAGCTTAGCGGCAAGCTGGTCGACCCGGCCGACTGATTTCGTAATGCCCAAATGACCTTGATCAATAAGGGCCACACCCGCGGAATCATACCCCCGGTATTCGAGCCTTCTTAATCCGTCCACCAGCAAGTCAACGGCCTGTCTTTCCCCGACATATCCAAAGATTCCGCACATATTTTTAGAAAAATGGTGCACCCGTCGGGACTCGAACCCGAACCACCGGCTTCGGAGGCCAGTACTCTATCCAATTGAGCTACGGGTGCATGAAATTCCTATATAGCGGATAACCGCCGGGAAAATCGACAAAAATTTCTTTGAAGAAAAGAGTTTTTCTTTCTCCCCGGTATGATTTAGAAAGATACCCCTCATGAAAGACACTAATTTAACATGGCGTTACGCCAAAAGCCTGATTCTGGGAATGATGCTTCTCTGGGTCATATTCCATGTATTGCTTTTCTTCCCCGTCCCGAACACCTTTAAAATCATTTCCATGATTTTCGCCGTGATCGATATCATCCTGATGGCTTTCGTATTTAATTTCTTCCGCAACCCCGAACGCCACTCCGCTGCCGATGAGAAATCACTCCTTTCCCCAGCTGACGGCAAAGTCGTGGCGATTGAGGAACTCGTGGAAAACGAGATACTGAAGGTGAAAATGAAGAGGATCGCCGTTTTCCTGAATATCTTTGATGTCCATGTCAACCGCACACCATACGCCGGGAAAGTCACTCACCTGACCTACACCAAAGGCAAATTCCTGAATGCGATGGACCCGGAATGCTCGAATCAAAATGAACGCCAACTCTGGGTCATCGACAAAGACGGCTTTGTGATCGCAGTTCGTGTCATTGCCGGTCTGATCGCTCGCAGGATTATTCCTTGGCGCGAGGTCGGGGATGAGCTCCATCGGGGCGACCGGATCGGCATTATCAAATTCGGCTCACGCACCGAGCTTTATGTGCCGATGGACTGTGAAGTCACCGTCAAAGTCGGCCAACGAGTCAAAGGCGGGGAAACCGTTCTCGCTAAAAGACCTTAAAAAATCAAAATTTACACTAGTACAGGATGTTATGAGCGAACCACAACCCGTTAAAATATACCTCCTCCCAAACCTGATGACTGCGGGCAATTTGCTCTGCGGCTTCTTGGCTATCCTGACCATTTTCGAGGCATCACTCCTGCACGGCACCGATCCGGTCACCGCCTTGACTAAATACCAGATCAGCCTTTTCTTGATCCTGGGGGCATTCCTCTTTGACATGCTCGACGGGCGCGTGGCACGGATGGGCGGGTTTGAAAGCCCCTTTGGCGTCCAGTTCGACTCGTTGGCCGACCTGATTTCATTTGGGATCGCCCCGGCCCTGCTCATGATTAAAATCGTCTTGAATGATTACAGCCGCTTCGGCTGGCTTGTGGCATTTATTTATTTACTCTGCGGCGCCCTGCGTTTGGCCCGGTTTAATTGTATCGCTGCCAGCGGGGATAAAGAACAAATGAAAGAGTTTATGGGCCTACCGATTCCTGCAGCGGCAGGCATGGTCGCTTCGGTCACCCTGCTCATGCTTTGGATCGAGGAAGGCGAGAAACAACCCGGTATTTGGCGTGTAGGCCTGCCGTGGGTGATGCTTTTCCTGTCCATGATGATGTTCAGTAAATTCAAATATCCCAGCTTCAAATCGATCAATTGGAGGACCCAGTACTCGATTCCAAAGCTGGCGATCTTGGTTATTTTAATCGCCCTGATGGTCATGTATTATTATGTCGCCCCAGCCATCGCCTTCATGATTTACCTCTTTTATGGCTTTTTCAGGCCATTTGTCTCAGCGCGTATCCGCAAAGAGATCGAAGACGATGACGAAAGTGGTTCTCCTGAAGATTCTAATAATTCTTGAAGCCGGAGCTTGACGCGGTGGGCTGAATTGGCATGCTATTGCGTTCCCTGAAGATTAATCATGGGCCATTGAAAAAACAATCGCCTGTCAGTAACAGGAGCCTCGTATCGTATATGGGCAAAGACAAAAAAAAGATAAAAGAAAAGAAATCCGTGAAACCAAAAGCTGCTTCTAAAGAAAAAGCCCCCGCTAAAGCCCCGGCCCAAAAGCCGAAGGTCGCCGCGAAAGCCCCAAAAAAGACAGTGACAGCAGCTGCCCCTAAAAAGGAAGTCGCCGCCAAAAAAACTGTCACCAAAGCACCTACGACTACGACTAAAAAGGATATCATTCCCCGTTCACCGGTGAAACCCTCGACAGATGCCCCTGTTGAATACATCAACAAAAAGACCTCTTATGGGGACGCTTTCCTGAGCCAACAAAAACAAAAGCTCCTTGATCTGCGTGATACATTAGTGGATCAGATCCATGATACGGCCCAAAACAGTGTCCGTGAGGCACACATCGAGTCTTCCGGCCTCGGAATGCACCAGGGTGATGCAGGCAGCGACACTTACGACCGCGACTTTGCCCTGACTGTTCTTTCCCAAGAACAAGATGCCCTTTACGAAATCGAAGAAGCCATCAAACGTGTCGAAGATAAAACTTACGGCGTCTGCCAGATGTCCGGAAAAGAAATCATGCAAGCCCGTTTGGAAGCCATACCCTTTACCCGTTTTACAGTTGAATGCCAAGCTCAGCTGGAAAAGGAAACCCGCGGTCGCCATAAATGGTCGAGCGAAACCCCATTTGCCGAAATGATGGGGCGCGGAGATGATGATGATGAAAGCTACGAAAAAGAGGACTAAAATATTATGCCACGCGAAATCATAACACTCGAATGCACCGAAGCCGCCAAGGAAGGCAAATCACCTTCCCGTTACGTGACGACAAAAAACAAAAAAAGCCCACGTACCCAAGGCCGCCTCGAAAAGAAAAAATATAATCCCGCCCTGCGCCGACACACGCTACACCGTGAAGTTAAATAGTATTTCTTTCATTGCGTCAAAAGAGGACGCTGTTGAATTTTATGAATAGCCCACAAGGCGTGTTCCTTAACCAAAGGCTCTGGATCTTCCAGAGCCTTTTTTAATGCCGGCAAATCGTCTTGCGTCCCCGTATTCCCTAATGCCACGCATACATTACGCAAAAGCCCGCGCCGTTTAATGCGTTTGACCGGTGAAGCCCGGTACAGAGTCCTGAAGTCTTCCTCGCCCAGCGCGAGCAATTTGCGTAAGGACGGCCGCCGGGTCCATTCATTCCCCGCAAATTGCGCCTCCTGCGAAGCCCGTGCAAAGCGGTTCCACGGGCAAGCCGCCAAACAATCATCACAACCATAAATCCGGTCGCCCATCAAGGAACGTAACCCTTCGGGGATCACCCCCTTATTTTCGATGGTTTGATATGAAATACACAGCCGGGCATCCATCTGATAAGGAGCCGTTATCGCCCCGGTCGGGCAGGCCGAGATACAGCGTGAACATGTACCACAACGGTCTTTTTGCGGTGCGTCCGGCTCCAGCTCCAACGTAGTGAGGAGTTCCCCAATAAAAAAATAAGTCCCGAGTGTAGGGGAAATCAGCATGGTGCTTTTACCCTGCCAACCAATCCCCGCCCGAGCCGCTAGGTCACGCTCAAGAACCGGCCCGGTATCTACGTAGGAAAGGGTTTCCGCTGCAAATTGCCCGCTGATGAATTCCTCAAACCCGCGCAATTTGCCCCACATGATGTCGTGGTAATCCACCCCGCGTGCATACCGCGCAATTTGCCCGGTAACAGGTGACTTTTGTCCCCCCACTATTTGCGCCGCTAGATCGTCATCCCCGTAATTAAGCCCGACGACAATAATGGACTTTGCACCGGGCAGGACCTCCAGTGGATTCACGCGCTTGGCCGCATTTTTTTCTAGCCACTGCATGGAGCCGTGTTTCCCATCCCCCAGCCAATTCCGGAAATAATCCGCCCGCTCCGGTGCCTCCGCTGTGGTCACCCCACAAAAATCAAACCCTAGCCCATGCGCAAAGTCTTTGATACGTTGAACCGCTGTCGTTTGTGAATTCATGAGTAAGGATAAATCAAGGGAATCGTACTTTTTCTCACATCTTCGAAAGGGGATTCCTAGTCAAAATAACTCCCCTTGCAAACCAGTTTCAGGCTTTGATTTTGCGGGTTTGGTTTGTGGTGCCGGGACAAATTGCCCGGCTTCCTTTTCCACTTCCTTGGTTAGACCTTTGAATTCGAGGCGTTTGAGCTCCTCAATGAGCTACGGGTAACGCGGGACGACTTGAAATTCCTGCATGGCCCGCGGCAACGGGAGCCTGGTATTCAGCTCCACCATCCGCCGGTTGATTTTAATCTGGTCGAC
>JAWXBN010000092.1 GCA_034440155.1 Verrucomicrobiota bacterium
ATGAGAACCAATAAAGCCGAACAAGGCGGTCCACTCAACGCTCACCCGCGTCATGTCTCCTGCTGTCGCTTCGCTCCTTGGCAGGAGCCGCGCCGTGGGTAGCCGTGAGTCACCTTGGACGTTAGGCAAAGAATGAATCCTTCGCCTCCTAACGCTAGGAGCGCTCGCTCGCCCGAGGAACGAGCCAAGATTAAGCGCGTGATTGCTGAGTGTGGCTTGTGCGGGCTGGCGAACGATACGAAGTGGGATGAGTTCGTTGCCGCGATGCGGGAGCAAGTGTGGAAGCCAAGTTACCGCGTCAAATGTGTTAATGGACCGGTATCGGTATGGGACGTCGAGTGGTTTTACCATCTTCCGTTCCCGCTGATTTCCGTCGAGTGGATGGACGTGGCGTTTCTCCAAAAAGAAATAAGGAATGCGCTGCTCGCGCCGGTGGTGACCGATCACTCCGCGTGGATTGAAGCTCTCATAAAGCAGTTCGGACTCGATTCCCGGACTGGCAAAAGCATGATTCGAATCTTCGGCTACAGTCCGCGAAGCACGGAGCAATTCGACGAGCTAGACCAGCTCTCCACGCACACCCGCATTCAACCCCTAACTCCTAACCAAGTCACGGGACTCGTTTTTTTGTCTTCTATTCCGCAAACGAGCCTGTTACACTCTCCTAGTAAAAAGCGATCAGTTCCGCATCCGGCGGCTGACACGAATCACCTCATGATAGACTAGAAGACAAATATATGAAATGCACACACCACGCCAAACTCAGTAATATCTGCTTTATCCTCGGTTTCGCTTCCATAGTGGGATCCATCCTTATCTGGTTTTACACGGGCGGCACTGGGCCAGATACACAAGCGCACGCGGAGAGATTCGGTATATTTGTTGGTCTATGGGCGCCTACGTTTTTTATTCTTTCGAACCGTTTTAGCCGCTACGCAGACAAAAAGTCCTAATACCCACCGGCACTCGTTTACACAGTGAAAGGCCGCCTATCCATGAGCTCCAGCGAATCTCGCTGGACGCTCATTCACTCATGAGCCCACACTCACTATTTGATTCCTACCCCGTTTATTCGGTCGTCGGAGACCGTTATACTTTTCTCCTTACTGGTGACATGACCGATGGAGCCTATTTTGTCTTTGAAGCATTTGTTCCACCGGGCAGTGGATCACCTCCACACATCCATCATCGGGAGGACGAAGCATTTTATATCATCGACGGCGAATTTGAATTCATCGTCGCAGGCAAAACAATTTGCGTTCGAGCAGGAGAGTCTGTATTCGGGCGCCGGGACGTGCCGCATCACTTTAAAAATGTGGGTACCACACCCGGACGAATGATTATCACCGTAACACCCGCCGGACTTGAAAACTTCTTCGTCGAAATCGGCACGCCTTTGCAGAGCCGACAGGATGCACCAGTAATCCCTTCCCCCGAGGACATCGCCAAACTGATACAGATCGCCCCCCAGTATGATCTGGAACTCCTCGCCCCGCATTAGATCAAATGAGATATGTCCTTAAGCACTGGACGCTTGAGGTGGAGGGTGGAGAGCTGGGGTTTGAGACGGTTCCAGAGCCATTGGGAGACATTCTGATGTCATGGACTCTTGCTGCTCAGGCAAATTCCCCTTTATGATTTCTGGACAAAATCCCCCTCGACATACTGATGGATCAATCCGGATATCAACGACTGATGGGGCACTCCCCGGGCGGCGACGACTCTTTGCATGCCGACCAGATCTCGATCAGAGAGTCGAATGTTGATACGCCGATCCTTCTTGAGAGATTTCTCGGTGGCGGAATGCAGCTGCTCCAGAAGTTTCTTGTCTGGTTTGGCCAACAATATCTCACCGCGCTTAAAGAGTGCCTCGATTTCTTTTTCTACTTTATCAAGCTTCATAACTTCTCTCCCCCCCCCCTGCGTTCTCCACGACTCTGAGGTTGATTGTCCCCTTGGCGGGGTTCAAAAAGTTTCCTATCGTGGCCCTTCGAAAATGCAGCGGGAGGTGGGGGTTTCGTGGAGGGTGATGCGGGTGAGGCCGGGGAGCTGGGGTTTGAGACGGTTCCAGAGCCATTGGGAAATATTCTCGAAGGTGGGATTTTCGAGGCCGGGAATGTCATTGAGATAACGGTGGTCGAGCTGGCCATCAATGATGGGTTTGGCAATCGCGGAGAGTTCCGAGTGGTCCATGAACCAGCCACTCACCGGGTCGATCTCGCCTTCGATCATGATCTGGGCCTTATAACTATGTCCGTGGAGTCTCGCGCATTTGTGTTCGGGCGGGACATTCGGCAGTTTATGGGCGGCTTCAAAGAAAAAGTCTTTTTCGAGTTTAATTTTCATAGAGGGGAGAGAGAGTGTGATAGTTATTGGTGTCTGGTAATTAGTATAGGGTTAAAGGTAATCTGTGCCCTCTGTGGATTCTTTTTGAACCCCTTTAGTGTGGAGCTCCCGCGAGACCATTGCTTGGCCTGATAATCAGGCTGTGGGGGCATAGAAGCTCCGCCCTCCAGAGGTTTAAAGTGTTGATAATGATCATCTTCCATGAATCGTTTTTTAAAAATCATCTGTGTATATCTGTGCCCTCTGTGGATTCTTCGCGTTCGACCCAGGTGACTAGATCGGCGAGATTTGGGCGTCCGTCATGGAGCCAGAAAAGCGGAGGGCTCTGCATGGTCCCGAGTTCACAATAACGCAGTGCGCCGAGTGTCAGCGCAAATTGTTCCGGTAACCCGGCGAGCGGGGCGACCCCGATGGTCGATAGGTAAGGGCGGTAAAGGGCGGTGGCCTCGACGACTTCGGAGAGTTTGCGGAAGGGTTTGATAAAAAGCACCCGATTCAGGCAAGACGTCGCAAATTGTTTTTCATCCTCATATATGACAGTCCAGAAGTCATCCCCCTCCGATTGCCAGATTTTCACCCGTGGATCATTGGCACTGCGGAAGGTGTAGCTACTCCGCAAATGCATCAGTTCCGATTGTTCCTCCAATGACCGCTCAAAGCTCACCCCATAATGACGGCAAAGGTCTGGGTTTACATCTGAGTCAGCAGAATCTTCAGAAATGAATTTAGGGGCCGAGGCTTGTATTTTAAATAACTCCAGCTCCTGAGCAATTTGCGCGGCGAATCCAGTCGGGCTGACGGGGCCGCCTTCCTGCACATAAATATCGTGCGGGGAGAGACAGCCTTGTTGGTCATAAATAGCTGTGTCCCAAGCGATTCTCTTAGCCGTCTCGGGAGTGATTCCTTCTTGCAAAACAATTCCGAAACTAAGCCGGTGGCCATAAGTAATGAATTTCTGGTTCCAGCCTACCTTCCGGCGTAATTTGCCACAGGTCTCGTCTGAACCATAGACAATAACCACTTCGGATTGCGCAATTTGCGTGTCGGAGAGTTCACGCACGACGGTGACATCGGCGGAGAGGTTTTCGGGGAGAGCGGCGATGAACCGTTCGAGTTCTGATTTTGCGGGTATGGCCTGGACTTGGAGGAAATCATTGGCCGAGGTGTTTCGGGGTAATTTCACGAGGTTTTGAGAACCGAGCAGGAGGCCAAAGGTCAGTGATAAGATACCCGGATTGGCGAGATTCCCGGAGCAGATATGCAAAATGCTCTGGGGAGGCCGGGCGCGTTTAGAGATTCCGCGAGGGTAAGGGACAAATTGCTCTAAGTCCGCCGGTTAACCGAGTTCGGCATCGAGCAGGGAGAGCAAATCTCCCGGGGCAATCTGCCCGAGCTGCGGGAAACCCGACAGGATACCGGCCAAAAGTGTGGCGCGTTCGGATGTGGAGGGGCGGCTCATGATTTTTTGCCTTTCTCGATCAAATCATCGGCGGCGATGGAGCAACCGCGTGTTTCGGCGCGGTTCACACGCCCGAGGAGAGAGAATCCGGTTTCATGGCGGACGGCGGCGTCCTCGGTTTGGATCGCGATGACAGAGCCTCGATTGGTCAGGTCAAAAATCCGCACGAGCCCGGTGTGTCCGGTGGCGACCTCTTGGCCGTTACTGGGCGAGACAATTTGCACGCGTGCCCAGGGTGGGACGGTGTGGATGCCCCCGGACCCACGGGAATAAAACTGGACCCCGAGCTCGGTCATACCGTATTCATTAAAGATATTCTCGTCCGGTATCCCGAGTGTGGACGTGAGGGATGCATAAAGCTCCGCTTTGGTTAATTCCCGGGATTTACCTTTATAACCGCCGGTTTCCATGACGAGACTACCTGCGGGCAGCTTGAGGGATTCCCCACGCTTTTGGAGTGCATCCATCAAATGGACAAAGGCAAAAGCGGTTCCCATGACAAAAAGGGGTTCCTTAAAATCGACAGCCATTTTCATGGCATCAATAAAAGCTTGGATCATCAGCCCGTCGGGATTCCAAAAGAAAAAGGAGCCGCGTGGCGCAAATTGCGCAGACCAGACATCGAGCATGTGAGAGAGAGAGGAATGGGGAGCCAATGCCGGGGAGGCCGCGAGAATGGCAAAATTAAGCGGGGCAAATGGCGCGAACGTGCGGTGATAACCCTCTAGACAGGAAATCTCGTAGAGTTCGAGTGTGTCCAGATAATGTTTACCGGGTACCTGTGTGGTCGTGCCACTGGTGTGGAAGATTTTGACGGCATTCTCGACGGGAAATGTGCAAAGGTCGAACTCCTTAAAAGCTGTCTGTGGAACAGCGGGGATATCCTGCCAACGCGCAATTTGCGTAGGGCTTTTCCCGAGTGAATCACCATAACGATGGTAAGGCAAATTGCTCTGGTATTGGTGGGTGAATATCTCCAATGCGAGGGAATTAAAAGTGTCCTCGTCAAAAGACCCGTTTTGAATGGCGGAAATGATTTTTATATCGAGTGGATTCATAGCACGTTTTTTAGAGCTGGTTGAACGGCGACAGCTTGAGTGAGATAGAAGCAAATTCCAGTCCCCGGTGTCAACCGCCAAGATGCGGAGGGCGTGCCCGCGGGTTTGAGGAGCCGCCAAGCGTTAGCGACGTAGAGTGCGCGCTCTGGCTCGCCCTCTTTCAGCTCTGAGGGTGGCGATCATCTCAGATGTCTCCACGTCAGTGGCGACACCCACGACATCGAGAGGTGACTTGGCCTTTGGCTCGGGTATCAGAGCAAATAGACTGCCGTCCCTTTTTCGGATTAAGACTTTTCCTTCCCGACTGGCAGTGTCCAAAACGCTGGCAAATTGCTGCCTAGCATCGCTGTAGGTATATAATTTCATTTGATTCCTTTGACTTGTATATTTTCCTTTTCGGCAACCTCCGCCATCCTCCGGTCCAGAGTCAGTAAGGTGAGGGAAGACCTCTTAGCCAAATGCAGGTAATAGGCATCGTAGGCGTGTATATCGTGACGGTCACATAATTCCAACGCGTCCACGAAAGAAATCTCCATCTCCTGGATGGGAATCTTACCAAATATCGACAGTGCCTTCGATGCAACAGACAGACCCATTCGCTTTTGCTTTAACATCGCTGAAAATGCGTTACATACCTCCCAGGACAGACAGCCAGGCGCAAGAAGGGTCGCCCCTTCAGTAATCGATACGAGCTCAGGCTTTTCCGGCTCATTAAGGATGACCGCCAACACGACGGACGCATCGACCACCAATTTCTTTTCTTTTGCCACTACCTGTACAATTGAACAAGACGATAGGCTCGTCAATCTGCCTTTTGGAGAACGACGATTTTCAATCGTTCGTGTTATTTTCCACGGACTGTCCACAAGACAATCGGGAAAGGGTGAGTAACTCTTATCGTAAGGGGGGGGGGTGGAAGGAAAAATGGTGGGTCGGAGAAAGAAAGTCTCCGGGACAAGTCGGATTCGTCATCAAGAAAGCGGTCTGATTCTTTTTACGGGTAAAGTCTTTGAGCCGGAAAATAGCTCCATCGACGCAGTGATCCGGCAAGTCGCCGAGATCCTGTATGGTGGGATGGTTGAGCCGACGGTTATTGAGTTACCTTCGGCCTTGTGAAACGGTCGTGATACAGGTAAAGTATGTGCGGAGAAAAGTTTATGATACAAATGATCATTAAATATTTGGTGACGGCTTTTGTTATTGTCGCGGTTTCCGAGATCGCCAAGCGGACTGATCGGATGGGAGCCTTGCTTGCTTCGTTGCCACTGGTCACCGTGATGGTGATGATCTGGCTGTATCTCGAAAAACAGGGGACTGAAAAAATCGCTAACCATGCGTATTACACATTCTGGTACGTGATTCCGACATTACCGATGTTCCTTGCCATGCCTTTACTCCTCTCTAAAGGAGTCCATTTCTGGCTGGCATTAACCATTTGTATCGCTATCACGGTCATCTGCTTTGCCATCACCGCTTGGCTTACTAAATTTTTCGGGATCACTCTAATGCCTTAGCCCTCTGGACCATGCTCAAAACATCCGACTTCCATTTTCATTTGCCTGAGGAACTCATCGCTCAGACACCCGCCGCCCAGCGCTCGGATGCGCGTATGATGGTCCTCGACCGTTCCACCCGATCAATCTCCCATGATGTCGTGTCGAATTTTTCCCGTTATCTCAAACCCGATGACCTCGTCGTATTGAATAATACCAAAGTCATCGCGGCGAGGGCTTTCACGGTCGATCACCGACTTGAAATCTTGCTTTTGGAAAAAAGAGGTCCGGCGAAATGGGAGGCATTGGTTAAACCTGGGAAACGCGCACGGCCGGGGATGGAGCTGGATTTTGGCACCGTCAAAGCGCGTGTCTTAGAGATTCTCGAGGAAGGGGCGCGTTTGCTGGAGTTTAGCCATGACTTCGACCCCGATGACATCGGTGTGATGCCGTTGCCGCCTTATATCAGGAGGGATTATTCAGCCCTGGCAGCCCGTGGGAATGCGCCATCGCTGCCCGCCGCTACGTTACCGGATGGAGACATTCATGAGCTTGATAAAGTGCGTTACCAGACCACTTTCGCGCAAATGGCGGGGTCATCCGCCGCCCCGACTGCGGGACTCCATTTTACCCCGGAGATGCTGGCGCAATTTGCGCATGTATTTGTCACCTTACACGTCGGGATCGGCACTTTCCGCCCGGTCAAAGTGGACACTGTGGCTGAACACAAAATGCATGCGGAATCCTATTTTATTCCTGAACCAACAGCGAGTAGGATTAACTCAGCCAAACGGGTCGTGTGTGTGGGGACCACGTCGGTGCGCACACTGGAGAGTGCCGCGGTGAAGGCGGAGGAAT
This sequence comes from Verrucomicrobiota bacterium, assembly GCA_034440155.1. Classification (NCBI taxonomy): domain Bacteria; kingdom Pseudomonadati; phylum Verrucomicrobiota; species Verrucomicrobiota bacterium. Next base: position 7,215 of record JAWXBN010000092.1, read on the forward strand.
GCGAGACTCCTGAGCGTGTGGAGACCATCCGGAATGGGAAGGAATGGATGGTGAACCCCACCGATCTGAGCGGGGGCAAAACGGAGATTTTTATTTATCCGCCGTATGAATTTAAAATTTGTGGAGCCTTACTGACGAATTTCCATCTGCCCCAATCGACTCTCCTGATGATGATTAGTGCCTTGGCAGGGCGGGACTATATCATGCACGCTTACGAGGAAGCCGTCCGCGAGAAATACCGTTTCTTCAGCTACGGCGATTGTATGCTGATTTTGTAAACCGTCCGCGCCCTCCCAAAAGACATCCGCCTTTTGGGAGATCGGGAGAGGATAAAACCCTTATTCCCCGAGGTAAATCGGTTTCCTTTTTGTCGAGGAAAGCCGCGATGCCTTTGGCGTGATCGTGGCTGTCGTAAACTTCACGGCGCAAACCCTGGATCTTTTTGATGCGCATCGGGGGGATTCGCGGCGATATCCGGATGATTTCCTGGACTTTGGCCTCGGGGGTTTGAAATTCAGGGTGCGGAGGATTTTTTGCCGCGGTTAATATTAGCAAAATAGGCACTCTGCCCATTCACAAATGGGGCGTAGGTCCGTGCGTCGCCTCCGGTAACAGGCATTTCCACCTTAGTCACCTCGGCTAATATCATGGGATAATATGGTCCTGCTAATACCCGTGAAAAGTCTATTACCCTGATTCCGTCTCATGATTTCATTTTCACCCCCCTTGTTTGTCGTGATAATCCTTATCAATAAAGGACTCAGAAATATTTGTTAGAGTGGGGGAACTTTTTCCCCCAGGCCGGGGTCTGATTCATTAACACGAACAGGAGTCCCCCCATCATGCCCGCAATTCTTGAACCCCCGATCCATCACATTCAACAAAAGAAAAATGGACCGCAGAAGCTTTTGAGCAAATTGCTCGGGTCAGGCTTTTTCCTGGTCGCACTCGTGATTCATTTGGTGGCCCTCATCGTTTTAGGGGGTTGGGTCGTTGCCACACAGATTATTCCGGTAAAGGATCTCCGCGATCCCGATGTATTTATCGACACGGGCAAATCTGGACAGACCTCAGCGGAGCCTGTTCCCGCCGATCCGGTCGCCACTGACCCATCTATTGACCCGTCGCCGATGACTCAACCCTCTACAGAATTCAAAGCCCCCGACATAAAAACCATTATTATGGCCGATGCTGGTCCGGGGGCATTCCAGATTCCTGATCCCGGTATCAGCACAGGATCCACGATCATTGTCGCGACTGAGGGGAATATACGCACCCCTGCAAAACTCCGGCCTCCCGTACCACGGATTTCCACACAGCAAATTGATCGTGAACGCCTGAATAAAATCCGTGATCGGATCGGGGAATCTACTCATGGGAAAGGTTATGACATTGGTAAAACAGATAAAAATGGGGTCACGGGAGTGCAGGCGACATTTACTTGTTACGTCGCCCAATACCAAGGCGGGGATTGGGACCACAATGTCAAACTCTCCCCGGACGGCAAACGGATCACCTATGGGGCGATCCCAAACCTGATGACCCAGATTAGCCGGTGGAATAAACGGCTCAAAGCTCAGGTCGAAGCTGTTCCCTTAAATCTCTCGGACCGCGCGGCCCTCTTTAATTCCAAGCCTCCTGTGGCATTCATCTACTTCACCGGTCACAAGGATTTTAAACTCACCGAGGCGGAGGTGAGCAATTTGCGCGATTTCCTCATGGCAGGCGGGGTCATCTGGGGTGATGCCGGAATGCCGGGGGAAAATTCCCGTTTCGACATCGCCTTCCGGAGGGAGATGCGGCGGATACTCCCCGACGACGATCAGGCTTTCCAGGCGATTGATGATAAACACGAGATCTTCCGCCAGAAAGGCAGCTTGGCCAAGACGGTGCCTTCCGGCATTAATTATTTTCAAAACCCCATCCAGGTCATGATGGTCGGCGACCAGATCGGGGTGATCTATACGATGAATTCCTACGGGAACCTCTGGCAAGTCGCCCTCGACAAGGATGAAAAAATCGTCGAAGTCTACGACGAGGGGAGCGAAAAAAAGCCGAATGAAACCTACACCAACCGGGCCCTGTGGTCACGGCGCCAGACGTATTACCGTAATGTCAACCGCGACAGCGTTATCCAGGCCTACCGACTCGGTATGAATATCGTCGTCCATCTCCTCCTCCAATACCAGGACGCTCTGGAAAAAGGCCCGAGGTCATGAGGGGGGGGAGGAATCAGAAAAAAAAGCCGAGGACATCTTTCTTTGTGTATTTGACTTTAAAACGAGCGCGTGTCACACCGTGTAACATGAAAATAATTTCTATCCGGGAGCTTCATCAAAAAACCGGTGAATGGGTGTGACTTTCCAAAAAATACCAAGAGGTCATCGTCACAGACAACGGAAAACCTGTCGCTACGATACGACCCTACTAACCGCGTTCCAAAACCATCGACGAGCGCATCCTGCGGTCGGGGTTCAAGGCGTTAAAAGGTAAGCTCTGGGGGAGGACGGGATATTACCGGGATCATCTCCGAGGACCGTGACGAGGCCGTGTGATGAGTATTTATTTCGATACGAGCTACCTTGCCCGTCTCTATTGTGAAGGTGTCGGGTATACTGCTGTGCGTGACCTCGCGGGGAATCATGTCGTCCACAGGAGTAAATTTGCCCAAATAGAAATGGTGGCTGCGCTCCACCGGAAATTCCGTAACGGGAAATGAACCAAAATGCAACTCAATGAGGTCATTTTGAAGTTTCATGATGATAGCGAGAATGATATTTTTTTCTGGTGGGATTTATCCGACAATATCCTTTCAAAAACGAGAGGTATTTATGCGAAGCTTCCTCATACGGTATTCCTGCGTTCAGCCGATGCCCTTCATTTGATCTCGGCCATGGAGTATGGGGTCCAAAGAAATCTATACGAATGACCACCATATGCTTGGTGCCGCAAAATACTTCGGGCTCAAAGGATTAAATATTTTTTAAACCTTCGCGAGCTTCATGCAGTAGTCTTGGACGGCTTTTTGCCAAGGGCGGACTTTGCGGCCGGTGAGTAGCTCATACTTGGTCGTATCGAGAACCGTGTAGGGTGGGCGCACCGCGACAAATTGTTTCATGTCCGCTAGGGTGATCGGATCGATGTGGTCACACTTCACGTCTATGCCGAGGTCTCGGGCGGTCATCCAGATTTCCTTTGCGTAATCAATCCAGGCCGCTCCTCCTGAGTTACTCATGTGCAAAATGCCGGAAGGCCGCAGGTCAAAAATCGGGCGGATCATTTCAGCAAAATCTAGGGTATAGGTCGGCGTTCCCCATTTATCGCTGATAATGGAGAGTTTATTTTCGGTTTGGATCGTTTTCCATACATACTCGAAAAAGCCGGGTTTACCGGGGCCAAAGACCCAGGCGACCCGTGCGATTAAAGCTTGAGCATTCCGTTCCATCACCCCTTGTTCGGCGGCGATTTTTGATTCTGCATATACGGCTACGGCATGAACCGTGTCGTCCTCGCGGTAGGCTTCCTTTTTCAGGCCGTCGAAAACATAATCCGTGCTGACATGGATGTAGTATGCATCAAAAAGCCGCGATAATCCCGCCAGTTGGATCGCCGCTTTGGTATTGACGGCAAAAGTCTCTTCACGATGTGTCTCGCAAAAGTCCACATTGGTCAGCGCAGCACAATTCACCACGACAGAGGGCTTAACCTTCTCAAAGACCCCGCGCAATTTGCGCGCGTCGGTGATGTCGAGCTCCGCGTGGTTAAATCCGAAAACCTCGAAGACTTCTGTATCCAAGCAATTCGATAAATCCCCGCCCAACCGCCCCCCGGCCCCTGTAATCATGATTTTCTGACGCATAAGTGAGAACCTTATTACAGCGAAGTACGGATTACTTCAATCGTTTTACCATTCCCGATTAATCCGTTTATTGCATCATGACCATTAACTCTGTCACTTTTGGTTTTGCCGCCCGGAGCTCGGGATTGGTTGTCGGGATGGCTTGTTCACCACTCAGGGACGGATCAGGGTTTTCGACCGAGGGATAAAAACGAATGGCAACAAGTTTATTGAGTTGGCCGCCTTCAAAAGAAGCCCAGCCACCGTAGTCCCAATCAAACCCGGAGATTTGAAAAGGCCCCCCGTTGAATTTTTCGACGTCTTCCATGGATGAACCCAGCTTCAGGCCGTTGTTAAATTTCCATGTGTGACCGATGACGATGACAGAAAAAACCTTTTTTGTTTTTGTCTCGGGTTCCCACATCACTTGGAGTTCCTGATCTGTGCCCTTAAAAATCCATGCCCCCGGCATCGTTGTCCCTTCCGGACCGGGCAAATCACCTTCCTCGACATTCTTTTCCCCGAAAGCTTTTTGGATATCGGCTAATCCCGCCCCTTTCTTGAGTGGACCCACACGTTGACCCAAGACAATGGTGAAATCATTGGCAGGAGGATCACCAGCCGGGACAAAGGATATAAATGTGATGAATATAAATAAGAAAAGGGAGGGGATCTTCATGACCCAAGGTGATAACAGACCTCCCTACGGAATACAATTCTCAAAAATCGTCATTTACTCCGGGGGTGATCCCGTATCATAATTTCCGTCACCCATGATGAAAAATCTTTCCTTCACCCTACTCGTTCTATTCTCGTACTGCATGATCTTTTGCCCGCTGAAGGCGCAAACACAACAGGAAATGAACCAATCTGAAGAGCAACGATATGAAAAAGCCGACAAAGAACTGAATCTGGAATATGCCAAGCTGATGAAAGTCGTCGATGAGTCCGCCAAAGAAAAGCTCAAAAAAGCTCAACGCGCCTGGGTCGCCTATCGGGATGCAGAGGCGGAGTATGCCACCAGTGACTGTAAAGGTGGCACGATAGAACCAATGATCCTCTTTGCGACTATGGCAAATCTAACGGAGGCACGCGTAAAGTCCTTAAAAGAAAATTATGAGGCCTATGCTCAATGATTTTCTGGAAGTCCGGGCGGGAAACCTCTATAGACATCCCTTATGAAATCGCAAAAGCCTGTATCACTGCCGCGGAAGCCTGTTGTTGGAATCATTATGGGGAGCCAGTCCGACTGGGAAACTATGCAACACGCCGCCGATATCCTGAAGAAATTCAAAGTCCCGCATGTCGTGAATATTGTCAGTGCCCACCGCACACCTAGACGCCTTTTTGAATATGCTTCATCCGCCGAAAAAAAGGGGCTTGATGTGATTATAGCCGGAGCCGGTGGTGCAGCCCATTTGCCCGGGATGGCGGCGAGCCTCACACCGCTGCCCGTACTGGGGGTGCCTGTCGAAAGTAAGGCCCTCAAAGGTCTTGATTCCCTCTTGTCCATTGCACAAATGCCGGCGGGGGTGCCGGTGGCATCGTTGGCCGTCGGTAAAGCCGGGGCGACCAATGCCGGGCTTTTGGCCGTCGCTATCCTCTCGATCAAATACCCGGCCTTGCGCAAATTGCTCAAGGAATTCCGCGCCGCCCAGACCGCCAGTGTAAAGCTCAAACCGGTTTAAGCCCCTTTCGCCTACCGGGGATTCCCGCATGGATAAAATCGATTGTCGCACCAAAAATATCGATTATGCTCTCGGCACCAGAGGGGATTATGCTCGGGCTTTGAATTAACAATTGAGGTTTTTATGGATCAAAATAAGGATAGCCTGTGGGATTTACAAAACGAGGCACGTACATTGCGCTCGAAACTTGACGAGCTCGACAAACGATTGGAGCGATTTGCGCGGGTGGAAAATAATAGCCC
>JAWXBN010000093.1 GCA_034440155.1 Verrucomicrobiota bacterium
AGGCAAGTGAGGGCCGTTACCGAGATGAAAGATGGATTGAAAATAATTTCCCCGAAGGTGTTTGGGGTCGGAATGGTTCTGATCGCCGTGAATGCTCGGTCCGGACAATCGGAATATTGTCCCTCCAGTTGCAAGGAGCAAATTGCTCCCCAGGAGGCGACCGAGCCGGTCGCCCTACACAGGGAAATTCAAAAAACTTTGCGTCCTTGGCGAGAACTTTTTCCCATGGGCAAATTGCGTCAGAGTGGTAACGGAGTGCTGTCTTGGTGAATCGGAAGACATCATCGGTGCGAGTGCCGGAGAAAGTCGAAGCCGCGAATTTTGTCAGAGATACGACCTGCTATCCAATGTCTGTCCTCCAAAATTGAACCTTTCCATTTCGAGTTCTTTTTGATTTTTGTGATCCTGGACTTTAAAAGACTCAAAACGGGCGGTACATCAAATTACGCCCGCCTTGTAGCAGGTAGGACTCGGCTCCCCTTTCAGTCAGCATAGTATTGAGCTTCGACTGAAAGCTTTTTTTCATTTTCTCATACTCTACTTTTTTTGCTGTACTATCGAGATTCTTATTCACTTGCAGGGTATTGAGATCATTCTCGAATTGTTTGACTGTTTTATAAGCGTCTATCGCTACTGATTTTGGCAGATCTAATCTTTTGACAATCCCGTACAGTGGGCGGTACTGGTAATCTTGGGACATCTTATACTCCTCATATCTTTCGGGACCGAGGGTTTCCTTCATTTTCTGCTCGAGTTCTACTTGGGCTTTTTGTTGTTCCTGGACTTGTACAGGAGTTAGATTTTGTTGTCGGCCAAAACGGTTATTATTATATTTTTCATCATGGGGTTGTTGAATCTTGAATAAGCTGGCGAATTCCTCCTTTGAAAGATCAAGTCCTTGGAGATTCCTGAGATTATTAGCCGTTTGCGAGGTACGCATCTGGTATTGTTCCCATTCATCAGGAGTCATCATTAATTTGATTTTTTGACGTCTTTCTTCTTCTATCTTCTCGAGATCCTGTTGATCGAAGGTCGTAAACATGCCATCGGCCCGGACGTAAATTTCTTGTTGTTTTTCATTAAATTCACGTTCCATTTCCATTATTATTTTTAATTTATCATCCGACAAAAAGCTATTCATCTTCTTTTGATGAGTACGGTAACCACCATAAATCGCCTCTGAATAATCATCAATGGAGACTCCGGTCAAATCCTCAAAGAGTTTATTTCTTTGTTTATACATATCCATCACAGCTTTTTTCTTTTCCGGAGTCATCCCGCCACCGAAATTATTTTGGTTTTTCCAGAATTCATATTCTTTTGAACCGTCCATCCCCCTTGCCATCTCGGTATATTGGCGACTGATATCCATAAAAAGGATGTCATCGACGATATGCTTGGGCAGGCCCAGCACCTGAAGATTCGAACGGTATTCGTCAAAGCTCTCACTTTCCACCTTTGACCAATCTATCCCGCCTTCGGTGATAGAGGCATACTTTTGGCGTTTACCACTGGAAGAATCCTTTCCCTTAATATCCCCGTCCGAAACAAATCCTTTTCCACTTTGTGAGGACGCTGTTTGACCATCCGCCGTGAATATTCCACGGAATGTGTTGCTGGAGATTGATAAAATAAAAACAGTGACCAAAAGAAGGACATTCAATCCGATCGACGCCATTAAAACCCGTTTTTCTTTCATAAGATTAAAAAAATATCCTTCCGAAAAAGCCGGATTCTCCACCTCATTTTATTCATCTAATTGCTCGACATTCGCCGAGGTGACGCGGAGGACTTCCTCAACGGTTGTTTTCCCTTCGATGACTTTGTCCCAACCGGCGTCGCGGAGTGTCTTCATACCTTCCTCGATAGCCACGGCCATGAGTGCCGATGCGGATTTGCCTTGGATAATCAAGTCAGTAATCCGGGGAGAAACCGTGCATATCTCGAAAATCGCTGTTCTTCCCGAATACCCGGTATTCTTGCAATGTTCACACCCCACCGTTTTACGGACTTTGTCTTCCATGCCTTGTGGGAACCCGATCCCTTTCAAATAACCCGCTGGATAAGAAGCTGGGGCTTTACATTCAGGGCAGAGTACCCGGACGAGTCTTTGGGCCAAGAAAGCACGGACAGCCGAAGACACTAAAAATGGTTCCACCCCCATATCCACCAAACGTGTGATCCCCCCGATGGCATCATTTGTATGCAGTGTACTAAAGACCAAGTGCCCGGTTAATGCGGCGCGGATGGCGATCTCGGCCGTTTCCACGTCACGCACCTCACCGACCATCACGATATTCGGATCAGCACGCAAAATATGGCGTAGTCCGGCGGCAAAGGACAGGCCTATGTCCGGCTTGACCGCAATCTGGATGACCCCGGGCAACTTGTATTCTACTGGATCCTCGACGGTCACGATCCTCCGTTCATGGGTATTAATCGCAGATAAAAAGGTGTAAAGAGATGTGGACTTTCCACAGCCCGTCGGGCCTGTTAAAAGGATAATCCCATTGGGCAGGGCGAGCAAATTGCGCAGCTTTTCTTCAGCAGCGGGATTCAGTCCGAGTTTATAAAAGTCGAATTTCTCCTGGCTAAGCAGACGCAAGGAGACACTCTCTCCTGTCACCGATGGAATCGTCGCCACACGCACATCGACGGGTTTGCCCTGGTACTCCATATTGATACGTCCGTCCTGGGGTAAACGCCGCTCGGCGATATCAAGGTGCGACATGATTTTCAAGCGTGAGATCACCGATGACTGGAGCAATTTGATCCGGTCGGGCACGGGGATTTCATGCAGGACGCCATCGATCCGAAACCGCACGCGCAAATCGTTCTCAAGGGGTTCAAAATGGATGTCCGTCGCCCGGTCCTGGAGGGCTTCCCTGATGATCTGGTTAACGAATTTCACGACGGAAGCTTCCGGGTCTTCCGAGTCCACAATATTAATCTCTTCTTTCTGAGAAAGATAATCTTCGATATCCTGGCGGCCCTCGAGGATCTCATCGAAAGTTTCCGCCCCGACACCGTAGATTTGCCTGAGGGCACCCAGGATATGGCGGCGGGGGGCGATAGCCCAAAGGATCTGGCCTGAAATTTGTTGTGCAGCCGATTGCCGTGCGAGTAAATCAAACGGATCATAAGTCAAGAGTGTCGTCAAAGCCCCGTCCTGACGGAATGGCACCACGCGGTAGCGCAACGCAATTTGCGCAGGCAAAATATTTTTTAATCCCGGGTCAAGGGAACTCATCACATCCTGTTGCCAGTCTAGGCTCAACCATTCACATATCCCTTGTAAAAAACGGTCCTCATCGATAAATCCGGAGTCGAGGGCTTCCGTGACAAAGGATAATCCACTTTGCCCCGCCTCGACAAATTTCTCCTTGAGCGCATCCACTTCGGTGCACCCGCTTTGTTTGGCGATCTCCACTAGTACCGGAATCAAATCCATGATTACTCCCAGAAATTCTTCTTTTCAGTGTCGTCCTTGAGTTTTTTCTTCCCGGAGCGGACACTATTCTCGGGTTTTTCCTTCGCGACACGTTCAATTGAAGGCCTCAACTGAGTACGGGCTAATTCGGCATCACTGGCAATTTGGGTTTCCATGTTATTATCGACGACCACAGGTTGGATCATAATAATCAATTCACTCCGGTCGGTCGTGATTTTTGTCGTTTTGAATAAATAACCCAAGAGTGGGATACTACTCAGCACAGGCACCCCTGTCACATCACGACTAGTCCGGTCGGAAATCAAACCACCAAGCACCACCGTGGATCCACTCGGCACGGTGACCGTTGTTTTTAAAACTTTGGTACTGATCGTGGGGATCGTATTGCCCGAGATCACCGTACTCCCCGCTTGATCATTTGCGGTTTGGAGGATTTCCAAGGTCACTTCTTTATCCGAGTTTATCAGAGGAACCACGTCGAGCTGCAAGACAATATCCTTGTATTGGATATTTGATTGGGTCACGGGGGTGGAGTCTCCGGTAAAACTCGACAGTGTCTGGGTGGGAACAGCCACCTGACGCCCTGAGGATATTGTCGCCTTCCGGTTGTTGATCGTATAAACCACCGGGCGGGATATGACTTTGAAACGGTTATTACTTTCCAAGGCTTTGACCAGGATATTAAGGTCGCCCAAGAGTTTACCATAGACATTTAACCCCGTGGTCGCTGCGGCCAAGACCTGCAAGGGGTTCAGGCCATTGGTGACACTTAATGCCCCCTCTCCCGTTGTCCGAGAAAAACTAGCCGCCCCGTTCTTCGCACTCCCCGCATATCTCTGGAGGAAATCCACACCAAACTCATCACCTTCAGTCAGGGATAATTCACCAATGACTGTCGCGAGGTAAACCTGTTGCGGGCGTTTATCGAGCGCTTTCAGAATCGTTTTCACTTTCTCTGCCACCTCTGGGGAACCCATCACCAAAATTGAATTAGCCTTTTTGTCGGCAATGATGCGCGTTTTTCCGATTGTGATTGATTGTGGCGCCGTATCACCATTCGGCTCGGCCAATGCTTCCATTCCATCCGCCAACTGCCGGTCGGCGGAACCGCCTCCGGCCCGAGGAGCCGACGATTGAGGACGATTCACATTTGTGGGGGCGAGATTACCAGAGGAGGTAGTCTGCTGGTCCTTATTTTCAGAGAGGGTGGACTCTAGCAGGGGCAAGACTTCACCGGCTGGAATAAATTTCAGCGGATACTCCAGCGGGGGCACGAGCTTGATTGATTTATCAAACTCCTGGATCAATTGTTTAATGTAAGGAAAACTCACGGGCCTGGCACTGACAAAAATCCGGTTTGTCCGTGGATCAGGAATCAACTTCACTGTTCCCGCGACAAGCCCCTTTTCTGTCTGGGAAATATTTGATCCGGCTATCGTCGCGCCGGGGGCACCGGGAGGCCCGAGCGGAGCGCCACCACTTTGTTGTTCACGATTATCCAGGATCTTTGTAATGATCTCGACCACTCTTTCCGCATCGGCCCTTTCCAGCGTCACAAACTCACTGATTACTTTGGCCGGAGGCACATCGATTTGTTTTTGGACCTCGATTAATTTCCGCATATTTGAGGCCTTATCAGTGATAATAACCGCCTGGGTATTCTGGACAGGAACAATTTGCGGCGGTGTCGCACCACCCTGCAAATATGCCGTAAAAATCTGCATCGCCTCATTAACCGTAATATATTTAAAGGGCATGTAATAATCCACCATCGTATCCCCGCTGGGGAGGCTAGTGGCATCCGCATAAAAGGGAATACCTTCCCCCCGCGGGCTTTTACCTTGGGGAATGACTTTTATGGCATCTTCGCCTTTCATGGGCACCAATGATATCCCATTCATCGCCAAGGCAGCTTCAATAATCCGGATCGCCTGTTCTTTAGGAACCGGCTGCGGCGAGATGATGCTGATCCTACCCTGCACATTTACATCCTTAATAATCCGTTTGCCCGTCATCTTCTGATAAATATTCAGGATCTCATTCACATCGATATTCGGATAGACTAAGGGCGTCAATTCCTCACCATCGGAGGTGCCGGTAGCCTTCGACTCTGGTGGAGTGGCGGGGTCCGCTGGGACTTGTGAATCAAATACCCCGTCAGCCCCCTGGGCTATCAAAAGGGGCGGGGCAAACAATAATGCCATTAATAATACAGATAAATTTCTCATCATATTTTCCTTACTGCCTTTGGCTGGGTACTCCCGTGCTCCTACGGATAATTCTTTTAGGCGGACTCGGCGGGGTATTGACTGTCGGCACACCGGTCCCCGGTTGAGGGGGCCCCACCGGCATTACACCCGGCACCGGGGCCGGTCCTTGCGGTGAAGCTGTCTTCATGGCCTCGGTGTCAAAACGCAATGCCACTTTTTCCTGATTACGGCACAGGGTCACCTCCATCTCCATGACATTATCATTCAGTTTCACCGTTTCGATATAAAGTCCTTTTTCATTGGGGGTTTTCCCTAAAGTCATACTCGCTCCGCTGGCAATTTCCAAAACACTCACCAGATAATCACCATGCGCCTTTGATAACCCCAATAATTTATATTGTGTCGCTAAACCCGCCACTTCCCCCGCGTTAGGATCATTCGTCGGCAGGGTAAAAGGGGAATTCTCCCAAAGTCTTTTATAACGTTCCAAAGGGGGCACTTGGGGGCTCAACGATTCACTATTGTTTTCGCCAAAACAAAGAAATGCGCCCGTCGGCGATATCGTCAAAAGCGCCACGATCAATAATGTTATGGGGGTCCGGGAAATCATATTTGAGCCAGCTATTGGGCTTTCATTGTATAAAAACGAATAATATTCAATTGGCAACGGATTCGTTTTCGATCCTCCTCGACTTTCACGGATAATTCCTTGACGCCCTGCAAATTGCCGGGCTGCTGGAGCTCATGGATCCACTCGATCATCTGTTTGCTCGGACCCACGGCATTAAGTTTAACTGCCGTTTCCTTCAGCCTACCGTGCTCCACGGCATCAACCACATTCACGTCCGTAATTTCGATTTTCCTCTGGGCCGCACCTTTCTGGATAGTTTCGAGCAAGGCAGTATTTGCCGCCCCTTCATTCTCAAATTGCGGTGTTTTGTCTGCTAACCATTTGCCCCTCGATAACCAAAGGTCTTTCTCGCCCAACCAAAAACGCGATTCATCACGCTGACTCCTGAGCAGAACCAAATCAGACTCCATCTGTGTCCGCAGTCTGAGCAGCCGGGGCAAGATAAGAAGGTTTACGATGATAAAAATCGTCACACAAAAAATAACCAGGAGTTTGCGTTCACGGGGACTCATCGGCGGCGTCCCTCCATTTGGAAATTAGCAGCACCGGTAGGCAGGAGGCGGGGTTGGGGAAGTGTCCATTCGTAGGCCTTTAGAGCCGCATTTTGTTTCAGACTTTCCCCGTATTGGTAAGCGAGTCCCGCATTTTTGGCTTCCCCGATCATGATGATATTGCCGGGGGTATATTGATAAGTGGTTAACCTAACCCCTTCGGCAGGCAGCATCTCTGTAGCCAAGTAAAGGATCTCCAAAGGGGACTTACCCGTATCCACAATCGTGTCCAGCACCCTCCATTGGTTAGCCGCGTTTTTGATTTTTTCCACGATGACTTCATCTCGAGTGATTTCTTTTTTGATCGATTTGCCTTGCCACCAGAGATTAGCCAGCAGTCCCCCCATTACCGCTAGGCAAAGAATATACGCAAGGATGGCTGCGCCTAAAATCCTTTTTTTCAGGCGTGCCGCCTCCCGTGTTTCCAAATGCCTTTCATAAGTCACCGGCACCAGACCACTCCCATCCCCGAGAGGCTTGAACCCCAAGGTGTCAATCGCCGCGACTGGACACGAGAAAAATGAACCAAGGTCAAGGCCCAAGCCACTTGAAACCAGGATCTTTTCGGGCGAGACAATCATCCTCCTGGCCTCCAAATCACTGGCGATACAAAATAGGCTACGCCCCAGAAAAGGGGATACGGTATCTTCGTCCATGCACTGGTAATAAACCGGTTCTTTTTCCCCGGTAAAAACTGCGACTAACTTTCCGGACTCCTTGAGTATGACGATACTCCTGGCGGGCAAATCATAAATTCCTACACTCACCTGGAAATAGACACCCTTATACCCGCTGTAATCCTCCCCTTCTTTTTCATTGAGGATCCGTGCCGTAACGAGCACTTTTTTATCCTCTGAGCGGGTGATCACAGAATAATCCCAAGCTTTTTTGTCATGGGGCGGTAATAATCCCCTTTTCTGGAGCTGGAATGATACAGCCTCCTTGACCTGCGTATCATCAGCTCCACCGACCCAAAGAGGCAAGACATTGACGTCGCCGACCCCGAAACAATAATAAGTCTTACGGATATGGCCCCGGTCCTTCATACGGGAAATATCCTCGCCCTCGCCTAAAACCCGGACCCCTTCCTTTGCGAGCAGGAGCGTACGCCGGGTTTCGGGCCCCGGTATGATCAAAAGGTCATGTTGTTGTTTTCCTGGTTTCACTTTTTTTTACTTTTCCTGCCAGAGGTAATATTCCCCCGGTGTTCCCGCCCGGTTAACCACCACTCGGATCACACGCCGGACATCACCGGTGTAACCCGTGCTTTCTATATCATATATACTACTATCTAAAATCAAAGCCCCCTCAAAAACTTTGAATTGCTCAGGACTCATCCCCAGAATCTGCCTGACTTGGTCTAAGTTCTCAAAGCCTTTGGACTCCGGGTTCTGCTTCCGGAGGGACTCCCTCTGTTCGATCAGGGCCTCGACTTGGTATTGATTGATATTTAAATAAGCCGTCAAAACATCGCCTGACGCCCTATTGATATCGATTTCGCCGGAACCGAATACGGTGAATGCATCCTCCCATCCGGGATGGGCTTCATTTAATAATTCTTCAGCACCGATGACCAGCCTTATTTCCTCCACCGACTGGAAATAACCATTCCTTGGCCGGGCCTGCATCCCCTGCCTTTCATAATCATCCTTTTCAGCCCCATTCAACAACCGCAGGTCGTCTTTATCGACCCAATCCATGAGGCGGTCGATTAATTTCCCCTGGGCCTGATCCTTGATTCCCCACGATGTGAATAACCGCTCAAGCACAGGCCGGTTCTTGATATTTAATAACTCGTTGATATTTAACTTTGAGGTTTCCGTTTTCATCTTCACCTCGAAATATCCCTCGGGAGTTTTCTCCCCCGTCAAAAGGGGACTGTCCATTTCCACTTCCGGATTCAAGGCATACGCTAACCCACTCCGGGCCCATTGGTAAGCTTTGAAACGTTTTGCTTCCAGTGAGAATTTTGATGTATTCCACTCCAGCGTGGACAAAAGCGCGAAGACACTGATCGACAAAACGACAATGGCCCATAACACCAAAAGGAGAATCGCCCCTGACTGAAAATCGTGTCGCCTGTCCATTATCTCCTCCCTTGTTGTGGGGCGGGCGTTTTGTTTTGAGGAGCAGGGCCCTCTGTCTCGTCTTTTAGGGGGCTGGCATTATTCTGTAAAGCTGAGAGAGGACTTATCGAAATCGTGCGGGGTAGGTAAAATGTCCCGCTGACTGGTTCAAGTAAATCCGACAATTGAAGATTGAGCATGATCATCACCGGACGGGTGGTCTGCCCCACCCAGTTGGTTAATACACCCTTTTGATTGGCCGCCGCAAAACCCCATTCCATGGATTTGATATTGTTAAGAAGCACCACCTTGGGTTCATCCTTTAAATCCTTTCCGCGTTTACCATCAAGGGCTGCTTGCCCTGGAAAAATCGCAACGAGCTGTTTTTGCCCATTGGCTTGGGCTTCCTCACGCAAGATGGTCACCGTGGATCGCGCGGATGAATGATTTCCTCGGAAAATACTCGGGCCGTTTGAGATGATTAACCCGTTATATCCGGTCTCTCCATTCCCACCTTCCAATGACTGAATCACCGCTTGCGGAGGTAAATTATGGAATTGTGTACGCAAGGCTCTCATCAGCGAGAGCCCCTGATCGTAACGGCTATTAATCTGGTACACATCCGCCGTGGAGGATGTCATCGTCTGGACCATCACCAATAAACTACCGGCAATCATCGCCACGATCGCGACGGCCATCATCACTTCAAAAAGGGTGAACCCCCTTTGATACCTAAGGTCGGTAAACATACACCTCCGCCTCCCTTTCTTGTTCCTGTCCCTCACCCTCATCCCACTGGGCCGTGATTTTCACGCGGTACATGCCGTTGAGGATTTCATCCCGTTGGTTTTTGATTTGGGCCATCTCGATATCACTTTTAAAAACAACCCCTTTGAGTGTGGATACTGATTGATACTCACCGTCACTCAAGACGGTTTTGCCTGGCAACAACCTCTCACTGGCCAAGGCTGTCTCCAGATTATTTTGCAGGGCATTCATCACCATCCGCTCGCGCAAATTGATCTGATGAATCTCGATACTCTTGGACATGATCTGGGCAAAGCCTACGATCACGAGCGCAAAAAGGCTCGTGGCTAAAATCACCTCCAGCAAGGTAAACCCGGCAGGCTTGTGCAATTTGCACGGGTCTTTAGAATGCATACGACTCCTCAATGACCGATGCCGTCAACGGGCTGAAAGTCAGGTCAATCCATGACCCGCCCAGCATGAGTTTAAGCCTCATGGGCTGGCAAACTCCCGTTGGATAAAAACTCCATTGGTTCGGCTCGTCCCCTTTAGCCACCGAGTAAAGATTTGTCACCGTAATACCCCTAGGAATATCCTGCACCTTGACGATTTCAGGCTCCTTACCCCCCCCGTTTTGAGCGGGGGCATATTTCATCAGTTCAATCGTCTTGTCATTCCATCGGACCTCGTAGGTAATCCCCTCCTTGAGGGATTCGCGGAATGCCGTCTGGGCAAATTCACTATAGAGAGAAGAACCCGCCCGCAATCTTTTCTCCACGACCACCGTATCAAACAGGGGCACCAGCATGGAGGAAAACATCACCGCCAAAACTATGGCCAAGGTCATCTCTAATAATGTGAACCCTCCGTCATCACGCCTGGGCCACCACGCTGCAATATACCGGCTGGCATTCCGGTTCATTTTGTGGTGGTATCCTCCCAATTGCCGATATCGTCGTCACTTTCCTTACGGTCTGGGCCATAAGAGTAAATATCGAAAGAATTGGGATTTTTCTTCCCGGGATAACGGTATTGGTAAGGCATGCCCCAAGGATCTTCGGGGGGCTTTTGATAAAGCTGGCGCCATCTTTTTGGGATCGGCTCGGATGTCGGCCTTTCAGCGAGGGCCCTTAACCCTTGCTCACTGGTGGGCAGCATCAGGTTACTGGCTTCATAAGTCCGCAATTGTGTCATGATCGCAGCAGTATCAGCTTTCACACGGACTTCACGCCCGGTATCCAGATTCCCGACGAGTGTGTATATTCCCGCGCCCAGCAATACCGAAATGATCGCCAGCACAAGCATGATTTCAATGAGTGTATAACCACCGGGAATATTCCGCTCCTGCATTTTTTTCTCGGTGGATTCAAGGGGTCGGCAAGGCGTCGTTCTCATGATTTTCCTCATTCATTCTAGGTGCCGCGGGGGGTGACGATTTTGCTTCGTCCCCGGAGTCGGGATTCCCTTCGGATGGTTTATCCGCACTGGTATCTGCCACAGCCGGATAATTCATCTGGATCACCATTTCTTTAACCGCAAAATTCTTCTTTGTGTCAGACTCGAGGATAAGCTGGATCATATTCTCCCCCGACAGGAGGAGGTCCGCCGGAACCAATAATGACGCCTGCGCCCAACCGTCAAAAACGATTTTGCCATCCGTGCCCAGCCTGTATCCCATGTCGCTTAATTCAGGAAAATGCACCTGTAAAGCCCCGGCATTGTGGCCATTGATCCAGACTTGAATCCGGCTGAAGGCATCCACACCCGCAAGCTTTGCGGATAAACGGCCCAAGAGGGGTAATTGCTCGACGGAAAATGAGACAGCCACCGTTTCATTCAGTTTCTCCGGCAGGTCGATCAAGGGGGCGAAAATCGTGTTCCCCTGCCATTCATCTTTCATCAAGGCTACATTATCCCCGCTGACATCTTTGCGGTGGATCGCCCGCCCGGAACGCGCCACATAGGAAACAGACTCCAAAGATCCTGCGGAAGCCACCGTCTCAAGGTCGAGGGCTTCAAATGAAACCGCCCGCACACTCCCCGCTTTACCCGTATAGAGGATTTCCAATGTACCAGACCCTTGGGTCAACCGCGAGGGAATCACTATCGTCTTTTGATTCGGTAATGCGATCCCATCATAAAAATCGTCCGACAACGTTTCGTTATTGCTTTCCCCTGTCCAAAAAATCTTCATGTACCCGGACTCCGGTTCTCGAAAAACAAGGGTCACAGCCACTCCCGCATTTCCAGTCAAGGGCTTCAGGTCAAATGAAAGGATCGCCGTGGCTTCCCCCTCCCGGTTTTCGGAGAGACTTACCCAATCCCCTCCATGACGGGATGAGTCTAATAAATTAAATATGGTTTTGTCCTGGGTCGCCCCTCGAAGGTCGGTCCCCAAAATCAAAATCCCCACCAGTACGATGAATAGTTTATTAACCCCTTTTTGCATGCAGGGCGTATCCTCATGAAATCGTCTATTTGAAGCAAGCCATTTCATAGGCATTTCGGCGTTTTAACGATAAATTCACAATTTAATCTTATCTTCTCGCGATCATCCTTTGACCCGCAAGCCGGAGATCGACTGAAATATCCCAGTAATGATCGAATAAGCCACCAGTCCCACCAGTAAGGATAATACCACAATAATCACCGGCTGGATCATCGATGTCATCGCCTCAATGCTCCTCTTGAGCTCTTTGTCATATCTTTTGGCGATCCTCTCCAGGGCTAGGGCGAGTTCCCCGGTTTGTTCCCCGATCGAGATACTGTCGATGACCATCGGGGGGAAACTGCCTGTTTTTGTCAGTGCCTTGGAAAAACTCTGCCCGTCCCCCACCATCTCCATGGTCTTGAGCAAATTGCTCTTGAGCTGTGTATTCCCGCACGTCTGGCTCACGAGGCGTAACCCCGCCATCAAGGGTAACCCATTACCCACCAGAGTCGAAAGTGTCTGCGCAATTTGCGCGATGGCCTGAGCCCGCAGAATCCGCCCGAAAAGGGGAATCTTCAAAACCACTACGTCCCACCACTTTTTCCCCGCTACCGTCCGGATATAGGCGATAAATCCGCCGCTGCCAGCGATGGTTAGCCCAATAATAAAAGGCCAGAATTGTTTAAAAAAACTGCTGATCTTGATCAGTAATAACGTCGGCAGGGGTAGATTCTGCCCGGTCTTTGTAAAAAGTGTGGTCAACTGAGGCACCAGGAATGTCATAAAGAAAAACATCAGTACCAGCCCCGCAAAAACAATGAATGAAGGATAAATCAAGGACTGGATGACCCTTGAACGCAAATCCTCCATCGCCGTCAAATGCTCCGCCTGGCGCTTGAGGATCTTCGGCAGGGCACCCGCCATTTCCCCCGCACCCACGAGGCTGCAATAAAGCTCATCAAAGCTCGGACTCGCCTTTTTGAGCGATTGGGAAAAGCTCATGCCTTCACGCACCGATTGGCGCAAGGTCGCAGTGACTTCTTTGATCTGGCTGAATTCCTTCCGGTTCTCCATCGCCCCCAAGGCTTGCTCCAATTGCAGGCCCGACTCGAGCAATTCGCTGAGTTCCTCGGTGAATAGGACAAGTTGCGTCTGGCTCAGGCGAATGGTTTTGCCGGATGGGACAAAGTTTTTCTTCGGCGTTTCAGCGGCGGGGTTCGTATTACTTTTGACGGGTTTATCCGCCATTTGCACGGGTGCAATTTGCTTTGGCTGTAGCCCCATCCGCTCAATCTGGCGGCTCGCAAGATTAAGCGTATCCGCCTCGATTATCCCCGAAACGGATTTCCCCCCCTTATCATAGGCTTGATAGCTGAATTGTTTCATATACCTCGAAAGTGCCTATCATTAATGGAGCTGGCGATGCTTATCAAACTAATATTCCGGCGATTATCTAGAATTAGTTAATAAATAAAAGTTGACAAATTATATTGTAAATATATTCTAGTAATTATGAATAATATAAAAAGCATCAAAACAATAGCTGGTTCGAGGTTGTCAAATCTCCTGTTTGCCCTATTGGTTTTTGCGGTTTACCAATCACAGGCACAGGCTCAAGTGGTGTTCAAAAATATCAATGATTGGAATAGTGGATTCCAAGGTGAAATCGAAATCACCAATAACACAGGAAAGACCATTCATAACTGGCGACTGGAAGTCACCATGTCCCCGGCTATCGCCTCAATATGGAATGCCTCCGTGGTTTCGCGCTCCGGCTCAAAATACACGGTAGCCGCAGCGGATTGGAATAAACAAATTGCTCCAGGGGGCAAAGTCTCCTTCGGGTTCACCGCCACTCCGGGGAATTTCAAGGTCTCCCCGACAAATTACGTGCTCAGTGATGCCTCACCCGGCACACCATCCCAGACGCCGACCCCTGCTCCGACGCCGAGCCCGACACCTTCACCGACCCCGGCTCCTTCCGGTGCCCCCGCCAAACCGACCATCGCCATTTATAAGAACTGGGCGGCGGGTGGAGGTTATGATGTGGAATGGACCAAGTGGAGCGGCACCGATGCCACGAGCTGGGTCCTGCTCGAAGACGGCAAAGAAATTTACCGGGCCGCTGCACCTTCCCCTGTTAATGGCCAACAAACCGCGCGTTATCGCGTGTCGAACCGTGATTACGGTTATTACGGGTACACGGTTAAACTCGTGAATGCCTCCGGGGAAGCGATCAGTGATAGTTCCTCCTACGCCAGCGGTGGGGCCAGCACGCTCAAGATCCCCAGTGTCGACGTGACCTCCCAAGCCCGCCAAGTCACTATCGACCTCGCCAAGGATACGGACCTCGCTGTGACCCGTTCTGGTAACCCGGTCAATGTCACCCTGCTTTTGAATAATCCCGATGTGCTGACCTCCAGCACCGTCTCCACGGGTACCATCCGCCTGCGCGGCAAACAGCCCGGGCGCGCCTCACTTAAAATCACCGACCCCCAATCCGGTGACGTGCGTTTCATCGGTGTACGTGTCCGCCAAGCCGACGGGAAACTCCCCGGCCTGCCCGCCTACGTCTCGATCGGTTCAGTCAGTGAAGACTCCGACGCAGACCTCTCTTTCTGGAAGGCTTTCTCGGGCGATGCAAAGAACCGCCGCATGGACATGCGTTACATCTATATTAATGGTGGTCCGAAAAACCAAGGGGTCGGCTGGCGCACTTGGACGGATACCGACGGATTCCGCGTCACCTCTTTCATCCGTGAAAGCCTCAAGCTCGGGATGATCCCCGTTCTCGTCTATTATAATATCCCCGATGGGGGGGAGAGCTACACGACCGATGTCTCCCACATACAAAACCACTCTTATATGCAGGGATATTTCACCGATTTAAAATTCGCCCTCGACCTCGCCAAAGCCGAGGCCGGTGATGAGATCGTCGGGATCGTGCTTGAACCCGACTTCATCGGATACCTCGCCCAAAACAACCAGAATCCCGAGACCCTCCTGGCCCGCACGGATGCGGTTTATTCCTCCGGTGTACTCGTGGCCGCCAGCGACCCGGCTTTTCCAAATACCGTCCGCGGCATGGTCGAGGCCATTAATTACACGATCAAGAAAAACCTGCCTAATGCATGGTTCGGTTGGCAATTTAACCTCTGGGCCTCACCCTCCGGGGGATGGACCACTCCCATCGGGGTCAAAGGCTTGATGCGGGTGAGTGATGATCGTGGCATTACTCAGGGCCGCGCGGATATTTCAAAGGAAGCCTCGGCCATCGCGGATTATTATGTCCGCGCTGGGGTCCTCACCCAAGGGGCCTCATTTGTGTCCGTCGATAAATACGGCCTGGATGCCGGGGCGGAAGGCAAGAATGCAAACCCTGCTGACTCCACTTGGTTCTGGAATGCCACCCATTGGGGCAACTATCTGGAATTCGTCAAAGCCATCAAAACCAAAACCGGGCTGCCCGTGGTCCTGTGGCAATTACCCGTGGGCCGGATAAATTCCTCGCTGGAGAATAACCCCTATTCCCCTGATGGCAAATTCCCCGATCTGCGGAATGTGTCACGGAGTTATGAGGATTCGGCCCCCGTATTTTTCTTTGGTGACCGTTTTACGGCCACGGGTACGCGCCTGGATTATTTCCTCAGAACCGATCCCGCTGTCCGTGTCACACAGGAAACCGGGGGCGTGCGCTGGGACTCACACATCGCCGCCGCGCGTGATGCCGGGGCCACGGTCCTACTCTTCGGCGCAGGTGTCGGCGACAGTACCGACGGGGTAGGCACACCGACGAGTGACGAGAATTGGTGGATCACCAAAGTCCAAAGGTATTACGCAGCACCCGTTCTACTCAGTGGAGGACCCGCACCTACCCCCACTCCGACGCCCACACCTTCCCCCTCTCCCGGGAGCACGAATGGATTCCTCTCGACGAGCGGGAATCAATTTGTCGACAGCTCGGGCAATACCGTCCGGATCACAGGCATTAACTGGTTCGGATTCGAAACCGGGAATAAAGTCCTGCACGGCCTCTGGACCCGTGGTTATAAGGAAGCCCTCGACCAGATCCGTTCCCTCGGATTTAATACGATCCGGATTCCTTACTCGAATGAAATGCTCCGCGCTGGCGCGGCCACTAGCAGCATTGATTTCTCGAAAAATCCTGACCTGCAAGGGCTCACCCCACTCCAAACCCTCGACAAAGTCATCGAATATTGCGGGACCCTCGGCCTGCGTGTGATCCTCGACCGGCATTCGGCCAAAGCCGATAATTTTGTCTCAGAAGACCTCTGGTACATCCCCGGCGATTCCTACTACACCGAGGCCCGCTGGATCAGTGATTGGGCCCTCTTGGCGAACCGTTATAAAGGTAACCCCACCGTCATCGGTGCAGACCTTTTTAATGAACCCAAAAATTCCGCCACGTGGGGGAATAACAATGCCGCAACCGATTGGAATAAGGCGGCTGAACGCTGTGGGAATGCCATCCTCGCAGCCAATCCCGACTGGCTCATCATCGTCGAAGGCGTCGAAGGTTTTAATCATGTCTCCACCTGGTGGGGGGGGAACCTCTCGGGAGTGCGTTCATTCCCGGTCTCACTGGATAAACCGGGTAAACTCGTTTATTCCCCGCACGAATATCCCGCCAGTGTCTTCGCTCAAACATGGTTCAGCGCACCGAATTACCCAAATAACCTTCCGGCTATCTGGGACGGATTCTGGGGCTATATCTATCGGGAAAATACCGCGCCCATCCTCATCGGGGAATTCGGCACCAAGCTCCTGACCACCTCGGACCAGCAATGGCTCAGTTCATTAGTCAAATATATGAATGGTGACTTCGCCCTCAACGGGAGCAATTCAATCCCCGCCGGTAAAAAAGGTATCAGCTTCACATTCTGGTGCTTTAACCCGAATAGCGGTGATACCGGCGGGATCCTTAATGATGACTGGAAAACGGTGAACCAAACCAAACTCGCTTACCTCACCCCGAGCTTGGCCCCGCTGATCGGCACAGGGACCACACCCGTGCCCACACCCGTGCCCACGACCGGGCCCACGACCGGGCCCACGACCGGGCCAAATACCACGGTGCAAAGCGGGAATTTTCAAGTCTCATATAAAGTCACCGACGATTGGGGCTCCGGGTTCCAAGCCCAGATCATCCTGACAAATACCGGCTCCACCACGATGAAAAACTGGGTCCTGAAATTTGACATGACCCAGCGCATTTCAAACTGTTGGAATGCCGCAATCCCCGCCCCCTCTGGTAACACTCACACAGCGACCCCCCTCGCGTGGAATACGGAGATCCCCGCCGGTGGCAGTATCACCCTCGGATTTGTCGCCGGCCCCGGCAACGTCCAGTCACCCCCCACCAATATCACCGTTACCGCCACCCCGAAATAATCGGATTCATGGGGGCTCAAGTCTCCTGATTATCGTTTTCCTCCCCAAGTGTCGTAGCCAACAGGTGATGAGACCGAAATAAAATCAGTACTTTCCCCACTGCCTTAGGATCAGTTCGTGGAAAATATCAAGTGGCAGGGGGGGAAGAGGATAGGGGTGGCCTGTGATACTGAAAATAGAGGGAGTAAAAATCTGAGACCGTGAAACACAACAGAACTGAAGTGTAAGTGAGTGAAAGTGAATTGAAACTCAATTAGTTTGTAAGTATATAAAATAGAGTTACTTACCAATCTATTCAAAATACCTTTAACAAACTTATTCAAACAATCATAAACATTTTATTCAATCTAGGCATTCTGCCTACAAGCTGTTCACTGTAAATTGAATGGTTTTGTAAACGATACATTGAATAAAAGGCGTTTTCTGTAAAAGGTATTTTGAATGGTTTTCTAAATATCTCGAAA
>JAWXBN010000094.1 GCA_034440155.1 Verrucomicrobiota bacterium
GTAATCTCGGTGCCCGAAACAAAATCAGCCCCTTCAGAAACAAAAAAGAATAAATCCAAAAAGGAAGAAGAAAGAATTTACGATATTACTCCGCCTTCTTTGAGATAACCAAATGGACCTGCTTCTGAAAGTCATCAAAATATTTTTGAGTTAACTGGTCAAAGACAATATTCTTCTTTACCACTTCCATAGCCTTGAAGGCTGCATCATTTTGACCTGCCTCCAAACAATCGGAAACAAATCCCGACATCAAATCCAAGACCGAGCCGGATTCTCTTTTGAACTGCCCCACAGCCTTTTCAAATTCTTTTAATGCTCCTGCCTCGTCTTTTTTCCTTAATTTTGCAGCAAGCTGGTCATTGATTAATTTTAAACTCATATCATGCCTGGCCCCTGACTGCCTTCTAATAATCGATTTCCTCAAAATGTTTGCCTCCGGGCTCTTACCGGTTTTTTCCAGTAACTCGATCAACTTCATTTGTGTCTCGAACTGCAAATCACTGCTGGACACAAATTGGGCAATCATTGACCTGAGGTGCTTCTCATAAACATCCTCTTGCCCTTGTGAATACTCAAGGATCACTGCTTTTAACTTCCATGCTTCATCATTCCTGCGCTCTGTATCGATCGCCTGATCCAAGAAATTTACCGCCTGATTAATATCAGAGGGGTCTTCGAG
The DNA here is from genome assembly GCA_034440155.1 of Verrucomicrobiota bacterium. NCBI lineage: Bacteria > Pseudomonadati > Verrucomicrobiota > Verrucomicrobiota bacterium. The sequence goes on from JAWXBN010000094.1 coordinate 680, forward strand.
GTATAATTGAGCGACCTGGAGTAATTTATCAGACTTTAAATACGGGGCTTGTTTCCGGATAGAACGCCCCATTAACTCTAACTCATGATCCGATATCTGCTGGCGTGTCTGTGGGTGGATGGAATAACCTGTCGTAAAGTTATCGTAGGTAAATCGTCCAACATCCATATCCCATCCGGAGGCTCCCCTAAGGTAACCAAACCAGGCATGTCCCCCACGCCTTCCCGTCCCCTCAAAATAGAGGCTCGGGATCCCATAGGACCGGGCCACTTCGACAGCATAATAAGCCTGGTCAACACAGATCCCCCCTTTGTCCTTGATATCTTGGAGTCGGTAAGACGGGTACGGCCAGTCAAGTTTCATTTGGTTCAGCCTATTTTGATCATAGACAATCGAAAAATAGACCTCTCCCAATGTCGATTTATTCACCCTGACTTTTTGATGAATCCATTTCCACTCAGAAGCGGGTAATTGGCTATCCACGATAAATACAAGCTCATCCGTGCGCAATTTGCTCAAGTCGTTTTTTAGCTGGTTTTTTTTGCTCGCCTCCGCCAGTAAATGGAATCTCTGGGGCACAGACAGGTCGTTCTTTGGAATCACCTCCGCTTTAACTTGAAAATGATAAGCATTGGTCCTCGGAGAGTCCCACACGAGTGCGAATGCACTGGCTAATGCAGGAAATTCATCAAATTCCTTTTGATCCGCCTTCATGATAGAAACCAATATCAAAAGGGCCTCATCAGGACGGTCATCAGTGGAAAGTTCACCCAAAAAATCGAGGGCCAAGTCAGGGTTTGTGATCAAGACATTCCAATCAGCGGGTTCAATTTGCCTATCGATCACGGGATTCGCCTGCACCGTTTGTTTTATCTTCGCCCAGCGGTATAAATCAAATACTTCATTCCATTCTTTTCTGGAGACACCGCCTGCCTGGATATTTGCCTTTAACCAACCCCTTGTTTCACTCATAAAAGAATTCAATTCCTCTGGTGTTGCCCGGGCAACTTGCTCGGAGTAAACGGTTTTGGAACGGGCATTCCAGTCTTTAATCTCTGGTAATGGCGTAATTTGGGAAAAAGAAAGGGTTGCGCAGAAGCAAACACCAAAAAATGAAATGACCCGACAAAACATTGCCACATTACCGGGGAAAATTACTTTTGACTTGTGGCGTGGTTGCTTCATTAATTTATGCCATATTCTATGGTGTCCAAGGTCGATTTGCAACTCCACTCCTGTTATTCTAACAAGCCCGATGGCTGGATCCTCCGCCGTATCGGTGTCCCAGAGAGTTATACCCGCCCGGTTGAGCTCTATGAAAAACTCAAGGTAGCCGGAATGGATTTTGTCACCATTACCGACCGCAACCGGATTGAGGGTTGTCTCGAAATCGCCCATCTTCCGGGCGTTTTCATCAGCGAACAAGCCACCACCTACCTGCCAGACGGATGCAAAGTCCATATCTTGGTCTGGAATATTACCGAAAAACAACATTCTGAAATCCAAGCCCTGCGGAATAATATTTTTAATTTTGTAGAATACCTCAATGCGGGACAAATCGCCCATGCCGTTTCCCATCCCCTTGTGAGTGTCAATGACCGGATGACACCCGATAATTTTGAAAAACTCCTCCTCCTCTTCAGGACGTTTGAGGCAATCAACGGCACACGCAGTGAATTAAGCGGATTTATCCTCCAAAAAACCCTTGAATCCCTCACACAGGAGAAAATTGGTGATCTGGAAAAAAAGCATGGATTCAAATCTCCATTACCCGAACCCTGGAGAAAATCACTTTGTGCAGGTTCCGATGACCACAGTGGACTCATTCCTGCACGGGCCTACACGAGCTGCCCAAAATCAAATAGTCCTGAAGAATTCCTCAAACACGTCATGAATGGACATTCCCAGCCTTGTGGTGCACCGGGTACATCCATGCTCCTGTCCCATAGCCTCTACACGACCGCCTATAAATTTTACGAGGACAGGATCTCGAAGAGCTCTAAAGGCGCAGCCTCCACTTCCCACTTGGTAGGATTGATGTTTTCAAAATTCCTTTCAGGTAATAACCCCACTCGTTTTTCATTAACCGAAAAAATCGGTATAGGTTTCGATTGGTTTACCTCAAAAATCGGGGGGGGAGGCGGGTCTGCTTATGAAATATCCATCGCTAGTGAATTAAATGAGATTTTTGGGAGGCCGGACTTTCAAAAAAACCTCGATATCGCTATCAGAAGTGAAAAGGAAGTCGAACGCCAGGCATTCCAAGTAGCCACTCATTTATCCAATCAACTTGGATATCTCTTTTTCAAAAAGTTTATCGATAAGGTAAATTCAGGAAACTTCATCGACAGCTGGCAAGCTTTGACGGCTATTGTCCCGCTCGGAGCCCTCCTTGCCCCTTATATTGTTTCCATCCGTGAACAACACAAAGACCTCCCTGCTCAACGCACCATCGCAAAGGCTTTTCTTAAGGAGATTCCCGAACCATTGCGCAATTTGCGGCGTGCTTGGTTCACGGACACGATTGAAGATGTCAACGGGGTAGCCACAACAATCCGGACCATGACAAAACAGGCAGTCGCCCATGGCTGCGACTTAGAAGTCATCACTTCCCGCATGGAGCTGGCTTTTCAGGATATCCCGATTAAAAACTTCACACCGGTCGGGGAATTTGAGATCCCCGAGTATGAGCTCCAAAAGCTGAGTTTCCCTCCTGTCCTCAATGTGGCTGATTACTGTGAACAAAGGGGGTTTACGGAATTAATTATTAGTACCCCAGGCCCCATCGGGGTATCGGCCTTATTGGCAGCCAAACTCCTCGGACTGCGGACAGCAGGCATTTACCACACGGACTTTCCCCAATACGTCAAAATCCTCAGTGATGATGACGTGGGGATGGAGTCCCTTTGTTGGCAATATATGTATTGGTTCTATGACCAGATGGATGTGGTTTGGGTGAATTCCGCCCATTACCGTGACCAATGGATTAAAAGAGGAATCAACCCCGATAAAATCAAGATATTCCCACGGGGTATCGATACTGAGGCTTATCACCCCCGTCGACGTAAAACAAATTTCTGGGAAAAATACGGGATCAAGGGGAAAACTGTTTTCCTCTACGTCGGTCGTGTCTCTAAGGAGAAGAATATTGATGTGCTTATGGCCGCTTTTGAGCAACTTGCCGCACACCACGGGCAAATTGCTCTAGCAGTGGTCGGGGACGGCCCTTATCAACGGGAGTTAAAACAAAGATATCCTGCTGTTGTATTTACAGGATACTTCAGCGGTGAAACCCTCTGGGAAGCCTACGCTTCATCCGATGCATTTGTCTTTCCCAGTACGACAGACACTTTCGGTAATGTAATCCTCGAAGCCCAAGCCTCGGGACTGCCCACTATCGTCTCCGACATCGGAGGCCCTATGGAACTCGTCGAAGAAGGCGTGAATGGATTTGTCACCCGCGCTTTTGACGCGACACAAATTGCGCAGAAAATGAAACAAATGGCCCAAGACAAGGAATCCCTCCTAAAAATGTCCGCCAACGCACGTGCGAATGTCGAGCAGCGGTCTTGGTCCACAGCCTTTACGCGTTTTTGGGAGACGACACTTTAGTCACGTACATTCTCAAGCAAAAGCTGATTTGCTGTTTTACGGATCAAATCAAAGTGTTTATCCCTGCAATAAAGAAGACAATGACTTTCTATTGCCACAGTCGCAATAAGAATATCATCTCTGGGAATGGTCAGACCATTTTGGCGTAATTTCTTTTCAAGCCTTCCTGCCTTCCCCCACCAATCGGGTTTAAATTCTATACGTAGACAGACATCAAATGTTTCTATGATAAAATCCTCTTCTGTCCCGCGAGCACCAGAGAGAAGCTCCATAAAAACAGGACAAGTAAAAGCAGCTTGATCAGTTTTAATTAATATAGCTACTTTGGATTTTATGTTTTTCATCCCGCCTTTTCTGAAAAACTCAATCCAAACTGAAGTGTCAATGAGTATCATAATACGAGGCGACTTCTAGCTCTTCATTGCTTTGGGAATAGTCAGAGTTTCCTGAAAGCACTTTTTCAATAATCTTCTGCTTTTTATTTTCCCTGATATACTCTCTTAAAGCAAATGATAATGCGGGAGACTTCTTTTTTTCACCGGTTATTCTTTGAATTGCACGCAAATCAGATGCATCAATTTCAACTGTAATTCTCATCATATAAGATTAAAATTTGACGCAATTAATGTCAAATGATTTTTAAATCTCGAAATTCACCCCACCCAAGAAATCCGCTCCAAGGCTCTCAACCCGGTGAACCACATCTGCAACCGTGTAATTATCAAGGATATTGGAAAGGGAATTACGGACATCGAGCATCAGGAGCCTCAGACCACAGCTTTTTTCGTCAGGGCAGTTACATTTTTCGTAGGAAGTCTGGCTGACACATAAAACAGGCGCTAGAGGGCCATCCATTAGGCGGATAATATGCCCCACCCGGATTTCAGTTAGTTTCTTATCGAGAGTATACCCGCCTTTGACCCCACGCCGACTGGTCAGGTAACCAGCATTTTTTAAGGCCAAAAGGATTTGTTCAAGGAATTTTAAAGGGATTTTTTCCACCTTGGAGATCCCCCGCACATTAAAACTCCCCTGCTCACGGTGGCAACCCATGTGGATCAATGCCCTCAATGCATATTCACTTTTTTTAGAAACTCTCATATTGTGTGATATCCGTACCATAGCAGGAGTAGCTTTCTTGATAAGGAAAAACTCATCCTGCCGCCCAATCGTATGATCAATACACAGGCCACCACTATTATACCTGAAGCACGATTTCCTATTGATCATGTCAATAATTTTGACTTAATTAGTCAGAGTCTCGGCTTTTAGCATAATGTTATTCAATATCCCCAAATCCCCTAAAACCCTTATCCTCATTCCCGCTTATAATGAAGAAGAGCGGATAGGGGAAATGCTGGAGCGTTATCTCAGTTTTTTTTCTTCCATTACCGGTTTTCAGATTGAATTCATGGTAATTCTCAACGGGTGTCGAGACAGGACAAAAAATATTGTACAGGGATTTCAAATAACAAATCCTCATCTTAAACTCTCTGAATTCAATGATCCTATTGGTAAGGGGGGAGCACTCATTGAGGGGTTAAAAGGTTATAAAGATTATGATCTTATTGGTTTTGTCGATGCAGATGGCTCTACCCCTCCCGAGGCTTTTGCCGAACTCCTCCACCAAATAAAAGATTTTGACGCTGTTATAGCCTCTCGATGGATCGAGGGAGCCAAGGTCATCCATTTGCAAACCCCAATCCGCCGTTTTGCCAGCCGTTGTTTCCACTTAATTGTGGACACATTGTTTCTGATGGATATCCACGACACACAATGTGGAGCCAAGGTCATCCGCACAAATTGCGTGGACAAAATCATGGATGAACTCGTCGTGGCTGACATGGCCTTCGATGTAAACCTCCTCTACTGTCTCCATAGAATCAAAGCCCGGATCAAGGAATTCCCCACCACTTGGGAGGACAAAGGAGGATCAAAAGTCCGTATCTTCAAGACATCAACCATGATGCTTCTATCCATCATCCGACTCCGCTGGATTTATTCACCCCTTGCATTCCTCCGCCCATTCTTTATGCCTATGGAAACCAAATTTTACTTCTGGATAAAGAAACTGTAACCATATACATCTATTCTATGAAGAGCATAAAAGTCTTTCTTATTCTGATTATATTTTCAATTGCAATAAATGCTCAAGAAAAAGAAAATAAACATCCTGTGGAAGATAGTAGCCTAACAATTACGCTTTCGGATAACTCGACTGTAAAAGGTGAAATCGTCAGGATAGAAAATATTGATAAGGATAAAGTATCATTTGTATCAATCATACTCAGAAATGCTGATATGATCACTGGCAACCCGGATTTTAAAGAATTCAAAATCGATAGTTTGATAGGTGTCAAAAATATTCCTGTTTCTAAAATCAAAACGATTAATTCAAACCACTACAATGAGGACTTCTTTACTGGAATAAAATGGTAATTTTAAATCTAAATCAGGTATTAAGCCAGAATCTTGAACTTCTATTATGAGGAAAGATTGCCGGCTACAATGCCCATCATCAAGCATTCTGGGGAATTCAAGATGATTGTCTGGTATTTTATAATGTTGATCGGGTTACCTCGACAAAATTTACTGAATACAAAATTATAAATGGCATGCTCATTTTGGAAGGAAAGAATTACACAATCATGTTCATACGCTTAAACAGATTGTACAGCCTTAATGAATCAATCAGAACCATTTAATATGCCCTTTGTCAAAACTATCTGGCACTACAAAAAGCCTTACATATTAGTAATGAATAGTTTATAATATGATATTCGTTTAAAATATATTTATTATGCAAAAGTTTTTAAATCTGGTTATAGCAAAACTAAACAAGACTTATTTTTTACATTTCGTACTCCGAACTTTAAAAATTAAAGATATTCTTAATTTCATCCTGTTACACTGCCCTATTAAGTGGAGGATACATAAAAAACAATTTGTCTATATATACACATTGGAATCATTTTATACCGCACATGAAATCTTTAACCTGAATACCTATCCACTACCAGTTGGTACAATCATTAATACCATTCTTGATTTAGGAAGTAATGAAGGTTTATTCTGTTGTTTTGCCACATCTTACTCTACTGAGCAACTCACCGGTCTTGCAATTGATGGAAATGCCAGCCTGAAGGATAGGATAGAAAAGAACTTTAAGGCCAATAATATTTCGGCAGTAAAGTTTATTCCAGGAATTATTGGTTCTCCTGATAAAAAAGGCCAGATAGGTGACTTTTTCATCAGCCCTTATCATACATCTTCATCTGTCAGGTCTGTCCATGACACTAGCAAGCCCGGAAAAGGAAGGTTTAAAAGAATACAGTCTTCCTATCTGAATGTTCTAGAGTTATGGAAAAGAGAAATGGGCACAAAAAGCATAGATTTATTAAAAATTGATATAGAAGGAACTGAAAATGAATTTTTGAAGAATGAAAATGATATACTTGCGATAACGAATATGATTGTTTGCGAAGTACATTCATATCTCGTGGACAATCAAGAAACACGACAATTGATTCAAAATGCAGGGTTTAAAATTATCATCGACTTTGACAACGATCCGCAAACATCCATCATCATTGCACAACGTAAAAGATAACAAATGAAAATAGGGGCTTATTTCTTTTATCTTACCTTCACGGAAAGCCGTATACTAGAAAGTCCATCCAGTGAAAACGGGGAAGACGATATCTATTCATTCTATTACCTTGCGAGTAGACTAAAGGAAATGGGGCATGAGATAAAACTAATTAAAGATGATGAGATTGAAGGCTTTGACGCTCTATTCTTTTACGATACGCCACCACTTTTTTCTAGAATCTATAGAAAGTTGTACAGAAGGCAGGACATTCCTGCTTATCTTTTTATCAATGAAAATCCAGCTGTAAAACCTCTGAACTGGATGACAATCATACATCGCCCCTTCAAAAAAGTATTCTTATGGAATAAAGACTGGGTGAATAACAAAAAATATTTTTATTGGTGTCATTCCTTTAAACCCAGAGAAATTATTAATCCTATTCCGTTTGAAAAGAAAAAACTCACTTGTATTATCAATCATCAAAAATACAGTCCTCATCCTTACGAACTCTTTTCTGAAAGAACTCGAGCTGTTCGATGGTTTGAGCAAAACGAACCTAATGACTTTGAACTCTGGGGTGACAGATGGGATCGGATTTATTTTAGAGGAATTCTTTCTCCTCTAAATCCAAAGTTAAGAGTATTTTACCGAGATCACCTTAATTTTATGAAAGTAAAATCTTTTCCATCATGGAAAGGGAGAGCTCCAGAAAAATATACCGTACTCAGAGAACATAGGTTTTGTATTTGCATGGAAAACGCCGATTTTCCGTGGTATGTGACTGAAAAAATGTATGATGCCATTTATTGTGGCTGTGTGCCCGTTTTCAAAGGGTGTAAGGAAGTCTATGACTTTTTTCCAAAGGAAGTCTTTTGGAATTTAGATGAATTTAATGGATACGGCGATTTGTATGACCAAATGAAAAAATACACTGCCCAAGATTATCTCTCATTTTTAGAATCTGCCCAAACCTTTCTACACAGTCAAAAAATCAAATTACGCGACCCTGAAAGCTTTGTCACAATATTTAATGAACATATCCTATCGGAATCAAAGATATGAAGTTACCTTTCTTTATTAAAAAATCTGAAGTTATATTAATAGGCACTGCACTTACATTATCTATTTTCTTTTTTATTCAAGTACTGATTCCAGGCAGGATTATTATTAATGATGATATGATATCAGCTACATATCTCATTTCAGATTACTACTCCAATCATACAAACTCTTGGTTTCCGCTATCTTTTGGAGGATTCGATTTAAGGATATTATTCTATTCTTTTAATCCTTTTGTAATCATTTCTAAAATTATTCCATCAACATCTGCTATCGGTGTTATACTCATATTCTATTTTACTCTATCATTTTTAGCTCTCTTTAGCTTCTGTAGGTTATTAAAGTTATCCATTCAAGCAAGTCTTCTCAGTACAGTTATATGGACCTGTAATTCGTGGTATATATTTTTGGGGGCTCAAACAGGATTCTTCTTTGCTGTTTCATGGATACCCGTCATTTTCTGGACATTGGAGAGACTGCTCCAGAAAGCATCGGTCAAAAATCTCCTGATTTGGGGTATTTGCCTCGGGCTGTTTCTGCTCCAGACCCATTTCCAAACTATTTATTATACGGCTCTCCTGTGTGTACCATACACCCTGCTTAGACTCTGGATGATGTGGAAAGATTCCGCCACCGAAAAATTTCCGGCTCCAGAATTTCCTTCACGCACTCTGATCGCTTTGGCCGTCGGTGGAGTTCTCGCCCTCCTTATCGCCTCCCCTCAATTAGCTGCATCTTATCAACTCAAAGAGACAACTTCCCGCGGCACAGGAATGACTTATGAGGAATCCTCATTCTACGGCTCTCTCCCCCCCGAAGAACTCATCGGTTACTATCTACCCGGTGTCTTCGGAGATTGGACAAATTCCCGTGAATTTTTTGAGAAACCCAACCTTATTGCCCCCCATTATTGGGGTCGGATGAACCTCCGACTGGGAACCGATCACATGGGAATCATCGCTTTCTTACTGGCTGCTGTCGGATTTTGGTGGGCTCGGAAAAACCGTCTCGTGCTCCTTTTTGGTATTCTTTCGGTGATCCTGACATTGACCGCCTTTGGAAAATATTTTTTTCTTCACTGGATTTTCTTTGAAATCATTCCTCTCTATTCCTCATTTCGTGCCCCTGCGCGATTCATGATCTTCGTGACTTTCTTCATCGCCATCCTAGCCGGATTTGGTCTGGATGCGATCGCTAAAGCCTCACGGGAGGAACTCAAAAAGCAATTCACTCTCATCACGGGGATAGCCGTATCACTTCTATCCATCGCCTTGTTATTCTTTGGATTTGTCTATGTAAGCGATACATACTTTGCTAAAGCACCAAACTTTAAGGGCATCTTTGACGAGATAACCCTGATGCAAATTGCACCATCTCTGGCCAGGGCCGAATCTATTAATACACTGACCTCTTACTGGATTTTAGCATTTCTTTTCACGGGTTTTATTACTGTTTCCCTACTCTTTTTTATTGATCAAATTCGTAAGTCTAAAGAAAAAGGAGACTCGACACTACAATCCAAATTTGTCTGGGCCATTGTCGTAATTTCTGCTTTCGAGCTAATTCCCTTTGCCAAACTCTACACTCGGACGATTTCCACTGATAATATTTACTATCGTCGAGATGCTGTGACAGATTTCCTTGTTCAAAAGAAAAATGAAGGCGAGATTTTCCGTATCTTCAGCCAAACAAGTTTTGAGCAATTTCTTCCGAATAAAAATATTCTCTTTGGGATCGAATCCGCCACAGGTTACCAAGCCACAATCGACAGCCGTTATATGGAAGTGCTGAGTCTGATGGGAAGGTCTGCAAACGTTTTTAACCTTTTGAATGTCCGTTATCTGCTCTTTTCGGGGAATGTTCGCCTGCCTGAGCAATTTGCCCCGGTGGCCAGCGCACCCGAAAAGGATCTCGTTGTTTTTGAAAACAAACAGGTACTTCCGCGTTTTTATGTGGTGGAAAAATATGCGGTTGAGCCTGATCCCATGCGCCGCCTTCAATTGATCCTTTCAGTGGAAGTCGTCGAAGGACGAAAGATTATTCTAGAAGAAAATCCACCTCAGGCTGATAGATTACGTGATCCGAGAGATGAAGAGATCAGTACCTCCCAGAAGCTCGCCTCCAAATCATCGGGCAATGAATCTCTTGCCGTCATTCACTACACACCCGACTTTATCGAATTGAAAGTATCAAACTCCAACACAAGCAAATTGCTTTTTATCGGAAATACCCGGTCCCCGGGCTGGCATGCGCACGTCGACGGCTCCCCGAGAAAATTACTCCGGGCCAACCACGCTTTTCAGGCCATTCAAATTCCCGAGGGTAACAGCACGATTATTCTACAATACCGGAATAAATTACTCGAATCTTTATGGATACTCGGGTGGGGCATATTAATCGTATCAATTGTCTTATTGATTATTCTTTCCATCAAAAAAGAATCCAATAATGTCTAGCTTATGAAAATACTCATTACAGGCGGAGCAGGCTATCTTGGATCAGTACTCACCCCCCATTTATTGCAAAATGGCCATCAAGTAACCGTGCTCGATAACTTCTTATTCGGACAAAGCAGTCTCTTGGACTGTTGTCATCATGAAAACTTTTCAATTATTCGCGGCGATTGTCGGGCCGAAAATATATTGAAAGATGTCATCCGAAAATATGATGTGATTATTCCCCTCGCGGCTATCGTCGGAGCACCTTTGTGTAATGCCGATAAACTGGCTGCACAAACAGTTAATCAGGATGCTGTGGAGATGATTTGCCGCCTTGTCAGCAAGGAACAAAGAATCCTCATGCCAGTGACTAATAGCGGATATGGAATCGGAGAAAAGGGGAAACATTGCACGGAAGAATCTCCCTTAAGGCCCCTATCACTTTACGGGGTTACCAAGGTAAAAGCTGAAGAGGCCGTCTTATCCCGTGAAAATAGCATGACATTCCGGCTCGCGACTGTCTTTGGTACTTCTCCGCGTATGCGTCTTGATTTGTTAGTAAATGATTTTGTTTATCGCGCAGTACATGACAGGGCTTTAGTTATTTTTGAAGGTCATTTTAAACGGAATTTCATTCATATTCGAGATGTGGCAAGAGTCTTCAGCCATGGTCTGAACAATTTTGAGTCAATGAAAGGTAAACCTTACAATGTGGGACTCGATGATGCGAACCTTTCCAAACTCGAACTCTGTGCGGAAATCAAGAAGCAGCTTCCCGGCTTTGTTTATCTGGAGGCTCCCATCGGGGAAGATCCGGATAAACGCGATTATATTGTTTCAAACGCCCGTTTGGAGGCGACAGGATTCAAGCCGGAATGGGGATTACAACGAGGCATTACTGAGCTCATGAAGTGTTATCAGATGATCAGGAATACAAGATATTCAAATGTCTAAGAGCCTAGAGCCACCGGTTTGCGTGATTCTGGCCGGCGGTCTGGGGACGCGTATCCGATCTATCTTGCCAGACATCCCAAAACCCTTGGCTATCTTTGAGGGAAAACCATTTATTGAATGGGTGATACGATTCTTGGCCAAGCAGGGGATCAGGGAATTCATCATATCCGCAGGATATAAAGGTGAGATGATTGCCGACTATTTCACTCATTCCAAAATTCCTAAGATCAGGATTGATGTTGTCATTGAGAGCACCCCGAGGGGAACTGCAGGAGGTTTTTTAGAGGCCTATCGCTCTATCCCTTACTCCACTAATAAATATCTGATTGTCAATTCGGACTCACTTGTTTTAACGGAACTGCAACACCTCTGGAAATATCAAAAGCCTTATACCGCAAGCATTTTGGCAGTATTCCAACAAGACGCATCCTCATTTGGCACATTGGAATTTGATGAAAAAATGAATTTAACCCAGTTCAAAGAAAAAATGCCGGGTACTGGATATATCAATGCTGGAATTTATTGTTTTTCCCAAGAATCCATTTCCCGTTTTTCCGAGGGGGCAACGCTCAGCTTTGAAAAAGATATATTTCCAAATCTCATTGAAAGGAAAGAGCCTATTAAAGTTATAAAGAGCGAGGCACCATTTCTCGACATGGGCACTCCCGACTCATTTGCTCAGGCCAATTCGTTTATTAACGAGAATATGAATTGGTTTTTAGATTAATCGCCTAAGAGTTTTCTCTTGAGCTTGATTTTTGTCATTTCTTCAACATTTTTTCGCTGCAATGCCCCGAAACGGGTATTAATCAACTCTAGAAACTTTGGATAGGTGAAGTATTTTTGCCATGCCTCATCGCGAAACTTTAAAACATCGGCGGCAGAAAGATATTTTGTCGGTAAGGGTTCGCATTCATAGGACAAAAAGCCGTAACCTTCATGTGTATCAGGTAATTTCCAGCCGCGGTCTTTGGCTATATTATGAAGGGGACTGCCCGGTAAAGCCATACACGGATACATATTGGCCATTTCCGTACAAAGCTCCAAAGCTAAATCCAATGTTTGATTCATTGTATCCAAGGTATCGTCAGGAAAGCCGAAAATAAAATTTGAGATCACATTAATATCAGAATTTCGTACTGTTTTGATCACTTCCCGGATATCTACATCTTCAAAAGACCCTTTGGACACTTCACGACGAACCGTCTGACTTCCCGCCTCGACACCTAAAGCAAGCCATAGGATACCCGCTTTTCTGAATTTCTCCAAATATTGTGACCTAACCGTATCAACCCGTGAATACGCCCACATGTGTAGATTCAAGCCACGGTCTATAATACCATCCACCAAAGGTTCAAAATAGTTTTTATTCAAAAAAAACATTTCATCAGAAATACGAATTGTGCTCACGCCTAGAGACGCCAATTTCTCGAATTCCGCCAACATGAGCTCCGGCGACCAAAAACGCATACCTGTGGAATTTGCTGAAACAATCCCATCGGTATTATCCACACGGTTAACGATATTGATCATACAAAAGTCGCACTTAAAACGACAACCCAGAGATGTATAAATCGCTGCAAAAGGGGTCCTGATTTCGTGGTCAAAATTCGCATGCCAAAAGTGTGAGCGGTATAGATCCAAGGGCTTTTCACGATAAGGTAATAAATCCCATGCGTAACCTGGCAAATCAATATCCATTCGATTTTGCGGAACAATCTGTTCGGGATCATTGAGGATTAATTCATTGCCCCGCTTAAAACCGATCCCTTTTACCTTTTCTAAATGGTCGGAAAGATTTGTCTGCAGGAGATTTCGAAGGGCATAAACCCCTTCATTCAAAAGGATAAAATCTACCCATGGATAAGAGAGAACCTCTTTTGGTAATGCGCTGGTATGTGAACCTACAAAACAAGTTTTGAATGAAGCATTTTGTTCTTTAAGCAAGTGAGATAAGGCCAGTGCACCCGTCATATTCGTTGTCCCCGAATTCGGATTCTGTCCGTAAACAACAAAACAAACTAAACGAGGATTACATTCTTCAATCCTTGTTACTGCTTGTTGCATCGTTAATCGCTCGGCCGTACAATCGATAATTGCTACGCCTAACCCTACAGATCGACAACTTTGAGCAAGCAACAAAGCCCAAGTCGGCGGCTCAATGGCTGCAAAATCTTTACTTAAATCCTGATAGGCCTTGAGCGAGGAGTCCGCACTCACAAAGAGTACATCGAGTTGTTTATTCATAGCTATACTGTATTAAGTTTATGACAAAGTGTTTTGACATCCTCTAAATCCAAAGCAGGGTAGTTCCCTATATAATACCCATAAAAATGAATATGATCAACATTGGGGAAATCTGTCGGCTCTATATCCGGGTAGAGCTGGCGGATATAAGGTTGTCTTAATTGATTTCCTCCACCGGCTGTCCCTCTCCTAAACTCTACTTTCCATGACCTCATTTGCTCTTCAAGTCGATCTCTGAACTGTGGATCCGCTTTTTTTAGAACGAGAGTAAAAGCGTAGTTTGAGCTTCCTTGTTGGTCAAAGTCTGTAATATATTTTTCTGAATTCAGGCCATCTAAAAATATTTTTAAATGCAATGACCTTTTCTGGTTATTAGCATCTAAACGAGGGAGTTGCTTTCTTCCGATAATAGCATTCAACTCCGTGCTGCGGACATTATAAGCCGGATAAGCAAAGATAAAATCTGGGTTTAAGTCAGGAAACCGCTTCTTATAATCTTCTTTTATATCCTGTGATGTCGCTTCTCTGACCATTCCGTGGGAACGGAGCAGGCGGACTGTTTGATAAAAGGACTCATCATTTGTACAAATCATCCCCCCCTCAATGGTGCTGAGATGATGTGCGTAGTAGAAAGAAAAATTTGAAGCAAACCCGTAACTACCTAGTTTTTGCCCATTAAATGTCGCTCCGTGGGATTCACAGACGTCTTCAAGCAGGAGAATATTTCGTTCTTTTAAGAAATCCAGAAGCTTTTGATTCAGCGCATTATACCCGAGCACATGAGTTAAAAAAACCGCTTTCGTACGAGAAGTGACTTTTTGAATAATTTGCTCTACATCCATCCCCAGATTTTTCATGTCAATATCCACAAAGACAGGGTCAAATCCGCAATGGATAATCGATGATATATCCGAAACCCAGGTTAAAGTGGGAACAATCACCTCTCCCCCCCCATACAAATGCTTTAATGCAGCAATTGTAAGGAGGTTGGCGGATGAACCAGAATTAACAAAAAGACTATATTTGACCCCCAACCATTCAGACCATTCCTTTTCGAATGCCCTTACATTTTCACCTTGTGTCAGAATAGGATCATCCGCTTTGAGATGTTCGATTACCGCATCCAAATCCTCACGGAGGATATTGTTGCGCATCAGAGGCCATGAACCATGTTTAAACATAAAATGAGTCGATACTATTTTTCACTGTAATAATCACCGTATTCCACCACCAAAGTACTTTTGTCGTCTTCCCTCAATAAGGCTTTTTCATAGGCGGGAAAAACTTCTTCTGCCTCTTCCAGTCGAATCACATCGATATTTGGACACATTAGCCTGAATGCTTCGGTATAATCTCCAACATGTTGATATTGAGGGTGCAAAGGGCGCTCTGCCCCGATAGACGTCCTAATAATACATTTAGGTGAATATCCTGAATCGGAAATAAGATGGAATTTATCCAAATGATTGACAATCTGGTTAACAGCCAAAAGTAAGAAATTCCACCGCGGAAAAATTGAAACAGGGATCATGCCGTTAATCGCCATTCCATTACTCATTCCCATTTGGAATTCTTCTGCAACAGGTAATTCTACCCGTTTACCAAGATCAATATCTTTAAGGGTGTTATACATAGCCGTACCAGGTTCACAGACAGCTTGCCCCATAAATACAGTTCGTGGATCCTTTGCAAGGTATTCCATACTTCTTTTTAATTCATCAAAATATTTCATAGATTATACAATTAAAATTGAACCCTAACCCCCGCCCCTGCGTGTGGGTATTTGGTTTGATATTTATAGTAGAGAACCTTTGGATGCTCTCTGGACTCATAACTCAGCTCTGTCATATTCCATACATCCCTCGTATTCGTACAAACGGATTTCTCATTGTCCTCAATAATAAATGTGATTGGTAAATCATGTTGTTGGCTATATTTAATCGATTCATGGGCGATTCCGGTTTCCGATGTCATTTCTCCCATAAAACAATAAACATGATTGGATTCATTTTTCCTTTTAATGGACATAGCTACTCCAACAGCAATTGGGACGATCCCACCAACAATTGCTGAAGACAATATTCGGTATTCCGGAAAACAAAGGGAGATTGAATGTCCCCTTATGATTTCCTGTTTTACTAATTCCGAGGGAACCCCCTTTAATAAACATTGGTAATGGCTACGCCATGAGCACATAATCCAGTCTTCTGGATTCACACACTTAAAAACTTTTATTATTTCATCTTCATTTCCGTAATATAAATGAATCGGCGCACGAATTTTAGACTGATTAAATTCATTGGCTATATCTGTTTCAAAGTCTATTAATTCTTGTTTTGTTAATGTATTCACTAATCAATTCCTCAATCCTGAATTTATTAAACTAATTAATTCTGATATATTACTCATAAAATAGTATCTTACTACCTTCTGTTTCAAATTTAAAAGGCACATGGAGAAGGTCGCCGAGGGCTCTTTTTATTTTTTCATGTTTTTCAGGGTGGGCAAATATCAAAAGAAACCCTCCTCCCCCCGCTCCTAGAAGTTTTCCTCCAATAGCTCCATACTTAAGGGCTTTATCATAGATTTCATCCACATAAGAAGTTGTAATACAATTATTAATACTCTTTTTTGCCGTCCAAGCTTGATGGAGTAATTCCCCAAAATCAAGGATATTTCCCCCATTTTTTAAAACCTCTATACCACTAAAAACCAGGCCATGTAGTATTTTCAGATAACTCTCCTTGTCATGCAATGTGGAAATATATTGTCCAGCGACTTGTGAGGCTATTCGTTTTATCCCTGTATAAAAC
Organism: Verrucomicrobiota bacterium; assembly: GCA_034440155.1. Classification (NCBI taxonomy): domain Bacteria; kingdom Pseudomonadati; phylum Verrucomicrobiota; species Verrucomicrobiota bacterium. Next base: position 17,395 of record JAWXBN010000094.1, read on the forward strand.
AATAAACAGTGGTCTTCGATTTCCTGCATTCTCTTCGAGGGTAATATGACGGGCTGAACCGTAAAATCCCCGTTTGGCAAGAATTGAATCAAGTTTAACCCCCCGTATGCGGCACTGATTTGATCTTGGGAACCCACATTTTCTTTGAGAAGTTCCTGTTCCAGATGAATAGCTTGTTGTGCCAACTCTCTTTTAGAAATCATTTTTGCATTCAAAGCACTCAAAACATTGATTAATCCAACGGTAAAGGCTGAACTCGAACCCATCCCGCTCCGCGCAGGCAAATCCCCATCGTGATGCAGTTCAATTCCTTCTGAAATTTTCATTTGCTCGAGTAAAACACGGACAACAGGATGCTTGATATCTGAAGCCTTCAAACAATCCTCTATTTTTGAATAAACTATCCTGTACTTATGTTCAAAAAATGGAGGTAAATACCGGCAGGATAGATAACAATACTTGTCAATTGTCGTTGATAATACAGCACCCCCATTGCTTTTATACCATTGAGGATAATCTGTTCCTCCGCCCAAAAATGATACACGGAAGGGCGTCCTTGTAATAATCATCTATTGACATAACCAAATACACCAAAACTAAACAATTGTTTTTTAATATTAAAACATTGATTCTTGAATAAGTTTAAAAAGGAGGAATACTCGAAATTTAATGAAAATTGCTTGGCTGACACATCGTGACATTAAAAACCCTCGGGCAGGGGGGGCGGAAATTGCCGTTCATAGGCTTTCTCTTGAGCAAATAGCCCAAGGCCATGAGGTCAGTTGGTTCACATCAAAATTCCCAGGGGCTGAAAACACCGAGGTTATTGACGGAATTAAAGTCAATCGTGTCAGTTCAGAAAATCTCCTGAATTGGTATTTACTCGTTTTTTTTAGAAAAATAATGCGTCCTTTTGATATTGTGATCGAGTCACTCTGCAAGGTTCCTTTTTTTTGGCGCGGTCATAAAAGCCAGAAGGTCATGGCTTATACAACCCATCTCTTTGGAAAAGCCATTTTTGATGAAACAAATCCACTCGCTGGTAGTTATGTTTATTTTCTAGAGAAGTTAATTCCTTTTTTCTACCAAAAACATTTATTTGCAGCAATCTCCCCATCCACAAAAGATGATCTCATCTCCCGAGGTATCCCCTCATCACGAATCGTGGTAGCCCCTTGTGGAATTAATTTGAAAGTCGTTCCTGGAATTTTAAATGCTGAAACAAGATCAAAAACACCACTGATCATCTATGTAGGAAGACTTAAAAAATATAAGGGTTTGGAATATGTATTACGCTCCCTGCCCCCCATTATTAAAAAGACTCCTGAGTTTCAATTAATGATCCTCGGGGATGGTGATGACCGCTCCCGCCTTGAGGAGGAAGCTCGTAACCTTGGAATACAAAACCATGTATTATTTACGGGTTATGTCTCAGAAGAGGAGAAAATCAAGTGGCTCCAGCAAGCCTGGGTCATGGTATACCCTTCTGTTAAGGAAGGACAAGGGCTATCGATTTTAGAGGCTGCTGTATTCCAAACGCCCACAATCGCCAGTCATTCCCCCGGATTACGAGATTTTATCCTGAATGGAAAAACAGGGTTACTTGTAGGACATACCCAGCCTGAAACCTGGGCAACGGCCATTGAAGAAACCATAAACAATGCCTCGCTCAGACAAATAATGGGAAAGAACGCCCAAGAATTTTGCCAACAGTTCTCATGGAGAAAATCCTCGGAAACCGTTATGAATGTGCTTCAATCAAAAGATCAATGAAATCCCTAGTCATCATCCCCACATATAATGAAGCAGAGAATATACTCCGAGTCACGGAACAAACTCTTGTTCAGGAGCCTTCACTTCATATTCTAGTGGTTGATGACCGCTCAACTGATGGCACAGCTTCCCTCGTTAAAAGCCATCCTTTATTCGGCCAGCGCATCTTTATGGTCGAGCGCCCTGGAAAACTGGGCTTAGGTACCGCCTATATTGCCGGATTCAAATGGGCTCTCGAACGTAACTACGAAACTATTTTCGAGATGGATGCTGACCTGTCACATGATCCAAATGAGATACCCCGCTTTCTAGATCAAATCGCCAATGGTTATGATCTGGTCATTGGTTCCCGTTATATTAAAGGTGTGCGGGTCTTGAACTGGCCCATTGACCGCCTCCTTCTCAGTCTCGGGGCAGCCCAGTATGTGAAGCTCATTACCGGACTCCCCATCTCAGATCCCACGGGGGGGTTTAAATGCTTCCGCCGCAAATTGCTTGAGACTATTGATCTTGATGACATTCAATCAAATGGTTATTCCTTTCAAATCGAGCTCAGTTTCAAGGCTTGGATCGCAGGATTCAAAATCACCGAAATACCCATCACTTTTGAGGATCGCCATAATGGCACATCAAAGATGTCCCCGCAAATTGCGCGTGAAGCATTTTGGATGGTTTGGAAACTCGCTGCCAAAAACCGCTTTAAAAGAATTTAATTTCGTATCATAAAATCTCCATGCCCCAATGAAAATAAAACTATTCATTATTAAAGTATTATCCTCATTGGGACTATTAAAACGTGTAAGAATGATCAAGAATAACCTCTTGTCACTCATAGGCATAGACCTACTCAATCCCCAACATCTCCAAAAATTGTATTCAGAATTCCTCTCCCCTAATGACCTTTTTTTCGACATTGGAGCCAATGAAGGTGCTATTTCTGATGTGCTTCATCAGTCAGGGTGTCGAGTCATTGCTGTGGAAGCGAATCCTTCTTTGGTAGAAAAACTCCGCATCCGATTCAGACCCTATCCTGAAATCACGATCGAACATGCGGCTGTATCATATGAGTCAGGGGAAATTGAATTCTTCATCAGTGATGAAATGCCGGAACTCTCCAGTGTCTCAAAAGAATGGGTCGAGGAAAGTATCTATGCGGGAAATTGTAAATGGAATAGGAAAGTAAAAGTGCCGGCCATTACATTGAATAACCTGATTCTCAAATATGGGATACCCAAATTTATTAAAATCGATGTTGAAGGCTATGAATATCAAGTACTTGGAGGGTTATCCTCCCTCGTAAAATATATTTCCTTTGAATTCTCTGGGAAAATGATTGATCAAACCCTCCAGTGTATCTCTCGTCTCGATGAAATTGCCCGAATCAATAAAGCAACCAATCACTATAATTATTCTTCAGGAAAGTCATATGTTTTGGAATTAGATTCATGGGTTGAATCAGACAAAATCGTCACAATCCTCGAAAATATCCAAGACGATCTTGCTGTGGGGGATATTTACTGTAAAAGCTTTTCCGAAACCTAATTCCGATAAACGTGTTAATCCATTCTGGAAAACTCTGATTACCTATAGTATGCAAAATACATCCTCGTCCCACCAAAGCCCTCTTATTGAGATAGAAACCAATCGATTTGAAGATCACAATAAGTTATTTGGAATCAGACAGGAATGGATCGTATTTTGGGTGAGTTTCCTTGTCACTTTTGCCATTTACACCTTTACACTAGCCCCCAGCGTGGTTTTACGCGATTCAGGCGAGTTAGTGACTGCAGCTGATCATTTTGGCGTCCCTCACCCGCCTGGATACCCCCTACTCACCCTCCTATCCTATATTTTTATCCATATTGTTCCCTTCGGCAATGTTGCTTGGAAAGTAAATTGGTTTAACGCCTTATGCAGTTCCCTAGCTGTTGGTTTTGTCTCATATCTCATTTGCACTTCCGGTCGCATCCTTACATCCAACCTCATTTCTACCCTCCAAGAAAAATCACAACAAACTTTCTCCCGAGCCATTGGATTTTGCTCCATCACTGGAGGATTGGTTTTAGCTCTTAGCCACGCGATGTGGTCACAATCGGTTGTGGCGGAAAAATATGCCCTCAACTCCCTTTTAATGTCATTGATCCTTGTATTTTTATATAAATGGTTTTTAGAACCCGAAAAGTATCGTTATATCTCATTAGCGGCATTCTTTTTCGGTTTGGGCATGACAGCCCACCAAACACTTCTCTTCATCTTCCCCGCAGTTGTTGCTGCCGTATATTTTAAGACCACTTCATTTATTCCGGATACATACTCGCATTACAAAAAAATCTCTACCATTAAGAATTTTCCCGACCTTATCCTCGATACGATAAAAAGGTTGTTTTACTGCGGATTTATCCAGGATACATTTTTCAAAAGCTTTTTTATCTTCTCCCTCCTCTTGATTAATACTTCCTTCTCCGTATTTGCGATTCTCTCGCGGGACCTGCAACTTCTCGACATTTGTTTAGGTTGGCATATCGTCTCTATTCCCCTGATTATTCTGCTCACAAGCTATAAGAAACCTTTTACTACGGAATATCTCATCTTTGTGGGGCTAGCTGTCATTTGTTTTCTGATAACATTATTCGGGGCACTTGTCATCCAGACACCCGATTTTGCACGGTTTTCCGGACCAGTCGATGTCACTAAACTCGTTGAAGAATCCATTAATGCAAAAGTCCTCTGTCTGAGCCTCACGTCCTTAATATTAGCGTTTGGGTCATGTGCATTTTTCTTTTCGAGGGAAAAAGCCTCGCGGTTTATCCCCATCCTCTTACTCGCATCCTGGGCCGGCCTAAGCTTTTATGGTTATCTCAGTATTGCCTCAAAAACCAATCCTCCCATGAATTGGGGGTACGCAAGCACTCCCCAAGGTTTTTTCCATGCAATCAATCGTGGACAATACGAAAATAATCTGGCCAACACAATTAAGTCAGTTCTCGGACCTGCCTTTTTTGTCAAAGCGGTCGTGGATAACACCCCTTCTAAAACTACTACTCAACAACTCCTTGGCGTAGCCGAGGGAATTAGTTCCTTCGCAAAGAAGTTAAAACTCTATTGCATCGACCTTCTCCAGAACTTTACCGTCTACATTTTTGTAATCAGCTTGTTGTCATTGTTTTATATTAGGAAAATCCCCCGGGCATCATGGAGTTGGATTTTCTTTTTAGTCGTCAGCTTCCTCTTTATGAGTGTGGCCCTCACCTACATGGTCGGCGGAGATATGGACAGGCAAGCACGTTGGATCAACCGGGTATTTTTCATCCCCAGCCATATTATTTATTCTTTCGCCATCGGTTATGGATTAATGTGCGGGACATATTATCTCTTCCAAAAGAATTGGTTTTTTCCACCAGCACTTTTGATCTTGTTAACCATCCCCGTAGTCTTCAGCAAACATTACCCGCAGGATAAATTTAATTGGGAACTCTCTGAACAGCGTGATCATGACTTTGGCTGGCAATACGGCTATGATATGCTCATCAATTGCGAACCAAATTCCTTCATATTTGGGGGAACAGATCCCGGACGATTTGTCCCTACCTACATGATCTTTGCTGAGAGCCGCCAGAACCCGTCCTGGAAAATGGATCAACTCGCTAATCCGAAAAGAAAAGAATTTGACCGTCGTGACATGTATATCGTCACTCAAAACGCCCTCGCTGATGAGACGTACATGAATTATATCCGTGATCATTACGGTTTTTCACGCCCCTTAAACTATTCCGATTTCGAAAAGAAACACCTTGACCGCGCCACTATGTATCCAAAAGAGGCCATGTGGATCCCGGAACGTATCGATGGGGAGAGAGCCTTTAAACAATATGTTGATCTAGCGCGGACAAACCCCGCTGCCGCACCCGGTATCAGAGTGAGCCCTGATGGACGGGTGAGCATCGCGGGTATTGAAGGGGTATTTGCCATTAATGGTTTATTGGCCCAGCTGATTTTTGAAAAAAACAAGAATCGGATTAAATTTTATGTCGAGGAGAGTTTCCCCCTGCCTTGGATGTACCCTTATCTCCAGCCTTTCGGTCTCATCATGGAGCTCAACAAGGATCCCCTCAAAGAAATACCCGATGAGGTCATGGCTAAAGACCGTATTTATTGGGATGCTTACACAAAGAAACTCATGGACAATCCGGCCTATCTCAGGGATGAGGATGCACGGAAGGCATTCAGCAAATTACGTGTTTCTATTGGCGGACTCTATTTCTGGCGCGCACTGAATGAGCCAAACCTAGAAAAACGTAAAAAATACCTGATTGAAGCTGAATATGCATTACGCCAATCAATCGAGTTATGCCCTTTTAGTACTGAGTCCGTATTCCGCTATGTGGATATGCTTGCAAAAGGTGAGCGATATGAAGAAGCCATAAAAGAACTGCAAATCCTCATGAAAGAAGACCCTCTCAACGATAAAATCGGTGAAAACATGAAGATCATGCAGAATCAGTTGACACTATTAAATAATCAAAAACAACTCGAGCTTTTCATCGCCCAAAATCCCGGAAGCATCCAGGCTTACGTCCAACTCCTCCAAAGTATCCTTGCCCGTGGGCGCACTGATATTTTCGAGGTAAAAGCTGATGAAATCATGAAAAGGGGCTCTGTCCCGCCTGAAGTCTATAACCAAATCGGACAAATGTACCTGAACTATCAACAGGTGGATAAGGCCAAACGCATTTTTCTGGAATATACGAAAAGGAATTCCACGAATTCGGTGACTTGGTATAATCTGGCCTTACTCCAATCACTAACAGGTGAAACCAACCAAGCCCTCGATTCCCTTGAAAATGCGGTTAAATATGACCCCACATTTTCAGCGGCCGCTGTAGGGGAACAACGGTTTACCCCCCTCAAGGCATCGCCCCGTTTTAATTCGATTGTGAATAGTCCTGCTAAAACAAAACCCCTGCCCGTAAAAAAGAATTAAAATCAGGACTTGCACTCGAGAGGATTCAACGGTAAAACACTCGATTCTTTGAATTTGAGAACAATAGGAGCAAATTTATGTCACAGCATCAGAGTTTAAAAGGTAAAAGCACAATGGCCGCTAAAAGAAGCGTCCTCAAACGTTTTGAGCGTATTGAAATAATGAAGAAAAAAGGCCAATGGAAAGAGGGCATGCCCATTTACGGTCTTCCAAAAACCCGTGTAGAAGCCTAACTTACCTTATTATTAAGATATTTTTATCTTGCCCCTGATACCCATCAGGGGCTTTCTTTTTCCATGAGAATCAATCAATTCCTCGCCTCAGCTGGTCAAGGTTCGCGCCGTTCGTGCGAACGCCTCATCATAGAGGCACGCGTTTCAGTTAATGGAAAACCATTAATCAAACTCGGAGCAAAAATAGATCCGGACAAAGACCGTGTATGCGTGGATGGTAAGCCTGTCAAAGCGGCAGGGCATCAATATTACCTTTTGAATAAACCGGCTGGATTCGTTTGTACGAAAAATGATGAACTCAACCGTCGGACCGTCTATTCACTCTTCCCTGAAGAGTATTCCCACCTTTTTACAGTCGGCCGTTTGGACAGGGATTCAGAAGGACTCATTATTTTGACGAATGATGGTGATTTTTCGAACCGGCTCACCCACCCACGCTATAAAATACCTAAAATTTATGAGGTCTTACTGGATTCTGACCCAAATCCAGAAGATGTCCGAAAATTCCTCAAGGGCGTCTATATTAAAATAGAGGAGGATGCCCCCATGAAAAGGGCAACAGCAGAAAAAGTCTTCCGTGTTGCAAATAAACACTATGAACTAACCCTCGTACAAGGATATAAGAGGCAAATCCGCCAAATGTTCTTAGCAATCGGACATCCTGTACGCAAATTGCGCCGCATCCAAATAGGGAACTTACGCTTGGGCAATTTGCGCAGTGGCCTCTTTAGAAGCCTCAAACCTTCAGAAGTAAAAAGCCTCTTGGAGTATCAGCCACCGAAGAAGATCAAAAAAGCCCCTCCTGTATTTAAATCCCCTTTTAAAAAAACAAAAAGTAAGACTTCCCGACTCTGATTAGATAGGTGACTGAGTATTATAATCTTCCCTTCTTTCCGGGACTCCCATAATAAGTATCCATGGCTCAACTGATCGACGGAAAGCTTATCGCGGAAAAGATCAACCAAGAAATAGCAGGTCTTGTTTCTAAAATCAAAGAAACCGGCCTGACCCCGGGACTCGCAGTCGTCCAAGTGGGAAGCCGCCCGGATTCATCCCTTTATGTCGGAAAAAAGGTCGAGACATGCCAGAATCTGGGTATTTATTCGGAACGGATTCATCTCGATGCATCTATTTCTCAGTCTGAATTACTCCAAGTAATTGATTCCCTTAATGAGAGAAATGATATCCATGGCATCCTCGTACAATCGCCCCCGCCAGATCATATTAATGAACAAGCCATTGTGGCGGCCATTAATCCCCTGAAAGATGTCGATGGATTCCATCCCGTGAATGTCGGAAAGATGACGATTGGTGACCCCACGGCCTTGGTCGCCTGCACCCCCGCCGGCTGTGTAGAGATCCTCAAAAGAAGCGGGATCGAGCTCACCGGAAAAAGAGCCGTTGTCCTCGGGCGAAGTATGATCGTTGGTAAACCCCTTTCACTCCTGCTCCTTTCAGAAAATTGCACGGTGACAATCTGCCACTCAAAAACTAAGAATCTCCCAGAAATAACCCGTCAGGCTGACATTCTCTGCGTAGCAATCGGAAAACCCGAGTTTGTCACAAAAGACTTTGTGTCTCCCGGAACCGTTGTCATCGATGTCGGGATCCATGTCGTGGCGGATAGCAGCCGTAAATCAGGTAAAAGAACAACTGGTGATGTGAAATTCTCTGAAGTTTCTGAAATCGCCTCCATGATTACACCTGTTCCAGGCGGGGTCGGCCCCATGACCATCGCCCTGCTCATGCAAAACACCATTAAAGCCTTCAAGCTCCAAACAACCCCCTCATAATATAGCCTAACGCATTCGCCCCCCCCATTACAGTCTGGCTCCCGACTCTATAAGCTTGAGCATTTGTGCGGGTTCGTCTAATTCTAACGACTCATTAAATTATGCTCGATATTAACTACATCCGTAAAAATACTGAAGAGGCCCGCAAACGCCTCGCCAGCCGCCACCAAGGACATGAAGTCCGCATCGATGAAATCCTTTCCCTTGATGAATGCCGCCGTAAATTACTCACTGAAGTCGAGGCATTAAAAGCCGAGAAAAACCGGGTCAGCAAAGAAGTCGGTAAACTCAAAGGCCAAGGTCAACCCGTCGACCACATCTTTGCCCAGATGAAGGATCACTCTGACAGGATCACCGAGCTCGACAAACAGGTCACCATCGTCGAGGAAGACCAGAAAGGGCTTCTCCTCAATATCCCTAACCTCCCACACCCCACCGTGCCAGACGGGCGAGATGCAGCTGATAATCCTGAAACCCATGTCTGGGGGGAGAAAAAATCTTTCGACTTTACACCCCAGAACCACATTATCCTCGGGGAGAAACTCGGGATCCTCGACTTTGAACGCGCTTCCAAACTCAGTGGTAGCGGGTTTTCACTCTACAAAGGTGCCGGGGCCCGGTTGGAACGTGCCCTCATTAACTTCATGCTCGACCTCCACACCACCCAGCATGGTTATACTGAGATCCTCCCTCCTTATCTCGTCAACAGCGCCTCACTGATGGGTACTGGTCAGCTCCCAAAATTTGCTGACCAACTTTTCCACCTCGAAGGCGGGGATAAATACCTCATTCCCACCGCCGAAGTCCCTGTCGCTAATATTCACCGCGACGAAATCCTCTCCGAAAGCGATCTGCCGAAATATTATGTCGCTTATACACCTTGCTTCCGAAGTGAAGCAGGAGCGGCAGGAATAGGCACTCGGGGCCTCTTACGGATGCATCAATTCGACAAGGTCGAGCTTGTTCGTATCGTCAAACCCGAGGATGGTTATGCCGCCCATGATGAAATGCTCAAGAATGCCGAAAAAGTGCTCCAGCTACTCGGCCTCCACTATCGTGTCATTGTCCTCTGCACGGGGGATATGGGCTTTGGAATGGCAAAAACCTTTGATATCGAGATTTGGGCCCCAGGGCAAAATGCTTATCTGGAAGTGAGCTCAGTCTCTAATGCCGAGGATTACCAAGCGCGCCGCATGAATCTGCGTTTTAAACGCAAAGACGCCAAGCAAACAGAATTCCCCCATATCCTGAATGGCTCGGGAGTCGCTCTCGCCCGGCTGTATGTCGCTTTTATCGAGACTTACCAACAATCCGACGGCACCATCCTTATCCCCGAAATCCTCCAGTCTTATATGGGTGGACTAAAGCAAATTGCCCAATGATATCCTGACCAGACAGTAATACTTTGCGGCCTAAATCCTTGAATTTTTCACTTCCCGGCTTTACCTTAAAGTAAAGCCATGAAAACAAAGATTAGTTCCAAAGGACAAATCACAATCCCTCTCTCTGTGAGGAATACCTTGGGTTTCCGTAAAGGAACCCAACTCCAAATCGAACGAGGGAATCAAGGTCAAATCATTCTTTCCAAAACGAGGGACAAATCTTTCTATTTGAAGTTCAGAGGATTAAAAAAGGATGTCTCCCCATGGAAAAATGGCCAAGAAGCTCTTGAATTCTGGAGAGGAAAACCGGCTCTTGGAGACGTGAATCCTGTATGATCACCGCTATTGATGCCGATATCCTCGTTGACATCCTGGGCACGGCAAACCAATTCACCGGAGCGAGTATGAACACCCTTGATGACGCCCGAGCAGCCGGAAGCGTCGTGATCGCTCCTGATGCGGCGGTAGCACTCACCCTTTACCTCGACTCTCCTGGGCAAATGCAAGTTTTGATGGAAGAAATGGAAATGAGGATTATCCCACACACATTTGAGTCGATTCACCTGGCCGGGCGGGTTTGGATTGATTACCGTCGCCGCAGCTCAAAACCCAAAGACCGGGTTCTCACTGATTTTCTGATCGGCTCACATGCTCTGGATTTTGTCGATGCACTCATCAGCCGCGACCAAGGCTATTTTCGTACCTATTTCCTAAAATTAAAAAAATAATCACCCCTTGAATCACCTTATTTCCATCTCATCAAAAAAACTTCCGATCATGGTTGCGGTTTCAGGTGGAGTGGACTCCGTTGCGCTTTTGATTATGTTGCTGCGAAAGACTCACCCAAGCAAATTGCGCGTGGTTCATTATACTCATCAATACCGTGAGCGGCA
>JAWXBN010000095.1 GCA_034440155.1 Verrucomicrobiota bacterium
CTCTACCAGATCTATCCCGTTGGGACGCGTTACATTTAAATAAAACAGCCCACGGCTCGGCACCGTTATCTTGTAATAATCTAGGTCACCCACCGGATAAATCTTTCCTTGAATGGTTCCATTAAGTGAAATTTTTATCGCTAAAGATCGGTTTGCCATGGTCATTGGAGCATTTCTGTTAAAACCTCCTGCATTATTAGGTTCTATCTCATTTTGCGGATTTTGCGCAGACAGAAGAATATTCTGAAAAATATTTGTCGAATAAATAGCATAAGCACCATTGGTCTCCGGCATGACAAATCCGGTGGGAGGAGTCACATTAAAAAGGTATGCCCAATTATACCGGATTTCATTAATCATATTAGAGATGATCACCTCCCCATTCGCATCACTTTGCACGAACCGCTCAAGGCTCGGATTGTCTTGGGAATAAAGCCGCAGACTCACTCCAGACAAGGCGTTACTGGAGGCATTGAGGATTTTTGTTTTGAAGACAACGGGCTTGGTATCGAGTGACACAGGGAGGGTTCCTGATAAATCCTGGGTAATCATGACATCCACCGTATTAGTCAGGATACCACTGGCAGAGATCGTCCGGCGGTAAAGGCCCTGGGGAATTCCGCTGATACTAAAACCACCGGTCGAATCGGTAAAGGTACTCAATGGACTCACTTCGGTGGCAGGGACATTTAACGGGGTCAGATCGATTCGCGCACCGGAAACTGTGAGGGGATTGATTGACTTCAGCAAGCCAAGTCCATATTTATCAGAGAGATAGTTTTGAATTTTAAGGAGCTCAAGCGGAAGAAGTTTCCGGTTAATGATGATGATTTCAGCGATCTCACCTTGAAAGAGAGGGTTATCCCAATTTCTTTTACCTATGTAATTGAGGGTGCGGGAAACATTAGGTACAACATACATATTTCCTGAAACTAATTTTGATCCATTCTTGAATAAGGAGGCTTCCGATTGCTGGCCTGAAATGCCACCTGCCTGTACATAAGTATGAATATTAAAAACACCATTTTGAAGCGTACCATCCGGTGGTACCAGCACAACATTCGGTGAACCATTATGAACACTAAACACTAGGCGGTTCTGAGTGTCATTACGACAAAATACGATATTGTTGTTTCCGGATCCGTTTCCAAAATCAATAAAACCTTCGTAATAGCGATTGGCCACAGTCTTCGCCACTACAAAGACCGTCATTCCCTGGGTGAAATTATCAAATCCAGCGGGCAATTGGAGGAAGTCATTGATACCATCAAAGCGGAGGGCTGGTTTGCCATTAAAGGCGTCGGCCACCCATGTAGGTTGGGCAGAGCCACTGGCGCTGCCATTCATTGCCGATGCCGAGCTGTCAGCCCACTGGCTGACAAGATTGTTACCGTCTTTGGTGATTCCTGCATCCGCTTTCAGCCACAGCATGACATTTCCAGAGGCTACTTGATCCGGCGTGGCAGAATCCTCGAAGATATCCAGAGCCGTGGCCATGCTACCAGACATATTTGCATATTGGGCATTGGTGATTGAATAAGAGGAAGGAGTATTGGTCGGCTCCATCACATTCACCGGGTAACGAGCGACATTGTATCCGGTTTTCTGAATGACCAGTTCACCCTGTCCGGGGAGGAGGTTATTGATGGTGAATTCGCCATTGTAACCGGCGATGACGTCCTGTCCGTCTATACTGACGATGGCTGGGTAAATGCCTGCACCATTTGTGCCTGTGACAAATCCGCTGAAGCTGGCGGCCTGGAGGGAAATCGTAAGGAAGAATAAAAGAACAAAGAAGAGAGAAACCACCGATGGACGCAGATGGGCGCAGATTTGATTAAAGACGGAATCAAGATTTCTCCACTGGAGTGACAAGCCTCCGTTTGTCCGTGACGGGAGACGTAAGGAGCCGGACACATCTTTGCCTGTCCGTGAAATCATCGGGCATGCAGAAGCCTGCCCCTCCATTACGGAAAGTGGCAAAGCACCAAAAATGCGAAGGTTTTGAATGGACTGTGGCAAGCGGGCCGCTCGCCCTACACGCGGGGAATTCTCTATTCTTTCTGCAATCATAAATTTCATTTAGGGCATCCTCCACAACCACCACCGGAGCCCGGGGAGCTTGATGAACCTGAGACAAGGGTCATGCCGGAGGAACCCACCGTCATGACACCGGGTTTTGTAACGGTCTCGCGGATCGCGACGATTTCGTTGAGGTCATTGATCCCCCCCGTTACTGAGTAAAGATTGATCCCGGGCAGTTTTTGAGAAATTTTCCCAGAGGTGGCCGGGGAGGATTCCCCTGCTAGGATGATCCCGTCGTAGGCGGGTTTATTTTGATTTAATAATTCATTCACCGGGACAGGTTTGATCACCGTGGATTTAAAGGATATTTTCTGGTTACCCGCATTCACAAGGACGTAATGCCCATTTCTGAGGACTTCATAGGCCGATGAAGGATCAATATCCATGACCAAAACTTTTGCGGCTGCATTCATCCCGCCGAGGGGATATCCGGAATGTTTCCATGCCTGCAATCCCCCTTTCAGGACTCGGACAGACTGGAACCCTTCCCCGATCAACGCCTGATACTCCTGCCAAAAGGTGGGGGTTTCGATTTCGGGAATCAGGATAAGGGTTTGTTTTTTCATGTCATCACGGGTTTTCACCTGTGCGACGGTCATGGGGATCGATCCGGGGAGATTAAATTGCACAAATTTATCAGGGCTACGCAGGTCGATCATGAGCAGGGGAGCCTTGTCAGTAATCATCTGCTGGAGTGCGCCACTCTCGAGATATGCGGTAGGGATAGGCTTCGAGTGGGGATCTTCCCCGGCACCTTTGATTTTGAATGAAAGGGGTTTATCTAATCCTTCGATAACGACTAAAACTTCAAACTTTAAAACACCTACTTTTTCAGCCACCCAACCGACCTCCACATCCAGCGTGCCACCGGGGGCGATGAACTCATTCTTTGAAAGTAACTTCATACAAGTGCATGAAAAAGCCACATCCCCGACTTTCACCTGTTTCTTAGAGGGATTCTTCCATTGGAAAAGATGTTTTAATGGTGTCCCGATATTTACCGTGCCGAAATCATAATCGACAGCCGCGGGTTTTGCCGAAAGATAACCGCAGAAAAAAGAGAATAGGCAGAAAAGTGCAGAGACTTTAACCACAGATGAACGCAGATGGACGCAGATGGAAGTAAAGGCAGAAACAGAAAGGAGGAAAATCTTCTGAATTCTTTCTGCAACTGGGTACTGAGAACTGAATACTAGAAACTTTGCACTCATTGCAATCCTCCCATGGGTACCGGTGCGATTTGCTGGACTGTATTACTCACGCCCAGCTGGCCGAAACGGTTCTCACCCCAGACGAGGTAACTGCCATTCGTAAGGCGGATAAAGGATGAATCCCCGACCACACTGACGGAGACGGCCGCCGGGAGATTAGTCAAGAGGACAGGAGTCGGATTTAAGAGGATTCCGGTATTGGTCCCGAGCTGGTGATTATGATTTGCCCCGGCGACATAAATATTCCCATTGGTCAGGAGGATGACCGAGTGCGCAGCCCCCAGGCCGAAATCTTTTACGACCCCGAGATTCGTCAATATCTGGGGACTCCTTTGATTGATCCGGCTCCCCAGACCGAGTTGACCGGAGGAATTTGCGCCCCAGACCCAGAGGACACCATTTGATGACAGGGCTCCTGCGTGAGTGCTGCCCGCTGAGATTTTGATGATATGAGTCAACGGAGCAATTTGCGCGGGTACAGGGTTCGCCTTTGTTTGGAGCACTTGTGATAATTGACCCTGACGGTTATCTCCCCATGTAAAAACTCTGCCCTGATCGTCTAAGGCGATCGAGAACCCGCGGCCACCGGCGACTTGGGTAATATTACTCACGCCGGAAACAAGTTGCGGGGTCGTTACGATTGTCTGGTTTGATGGGCCTGCGACTTGACCATAGCGGTTATCACCCCACGCGATGAGCAGACCATTTGTGAGAATGGCCAGTGAATGTTTATCGCCTGATGCCACCTGTGAAATATCTCCTCGTCCGGCGGCATTAAGGGGGGTGAGACTTCCAGCATTTGTCCCGGTACCGAGTTGTCCATAGGTATTATCCCCCCATACGAGCAGCATACCATTTGACACGGCTAATCCGTGACTCAAACCCGTGACCACATCGGTGTACTGGCCCAAAAGCCGTGGGGAATCCAAAAGTGTCTCGGTATTTAATCCTGATTGCCCCAGATGACTGCGACCCCAGACTGACCAGCTACCATTAGTCCCTAGACCCACCACGCTACCGGAATATCCCCGGATGGGCGAAGATAAAGTAGGTGCTTGGGGAGTCGTTACTTGGAGGGCGAAAGTCACCTGAGCAGAGCCGCCGTCCTGCGTAAATTCCACAGCGAGTGTCCCCGCCTCATCACGGGTGGAGCTCACATAGATTTGCGCCAGACCTTGGGCATCGGTGCGTGCCGGTAGGGAGGTGACACCATTTGTCCCTGTGACTCCCGTTAATAAAACTGCTTCACCCTGGGTCAGCGCAATTTGCACCGGGGCATTTACTAGGGCCGTGCCATTGGTTTGGGATACTTTCACGATGAGGGGTTCAGCAAAAACCCCTTTGCCCGCGTGTGATTGAAGGTTCCCACCGATCATCTGAAGCTGGACAGGCACCCCGTTATAATAATCATTTGGGTCAGTCCCATGCTGGTACTCCTGCAAATTGCTCAACCCATCCCCGTCAGGATCCGATGAGGCATCAGCCGACAAGCC
>JAWXBN010000096.1 GCA_034440155.1 Verrucomicrobiota bacterium
GCGTCGCCCCTACAGGGCTCGGGCGTTTTTTTTAAACCGTAAACCCAGGGCGTTGCCCGTGGGCTGGTATGGTTCCGCCCCTTCAGGGCTGGGGAAAAATCTCCTTCTTGGTGACCTCTGTCGTGCAATATCCCATTTTAAAAAAACTTTGCGTCCTTGGCGAACTTCGCGAGAGAATCTTTTTCCTTCGTAGTCTTTGGGGGGGAAATTCGTCCCAGAGGAGGCAAGCAGGGCCGCTCGCCCTACACAAAAATCAAAATTTCCACCCTCGTAGTCCTCGTGGTGAAAATCAGCCTCGCTTAACCGACAAAAGCTTTACGGAGGACGTGGTGGGCGGGGGCGGGGGCGCAGTGGAGTTCACCGACAGAATCGATTTGATTGAGGAAACGGCTGACGGCAAAGAGGGTTTGTCGGAGGAGCACAAATTTCGCAAAATCGGAAGGATCAAGAATCAAGCGGCCCCGGTCCTTTTTTAATTCGACGATTTTTGATTCAATGGCAGCGAGGCTTTCGTCGAGGGCGGTGGTGGACGGGGGCAGGCAGCCTTTATCGAGGGCTTTCTCCAGGGAGATCATCCGGTTATTAATCTCGTCAAAAGCGTGGTGAAACTCTTCGCGCAGCAAATTGCGCGAGATATCCAGATTCATACATTTTTGCCAGATATTCCCTGCGACAGTGAGATGGATGGGTAAGGTCCTCAAAAGGCTGATCAGGCGGGAAACATTCTTTAAATCCAGTGTCGCTCCGGTTAACTCCGTCTGGGCATCGGCTAGGAGTTTGGTCGCATCGGCCCCGACCATTTGCGCCTGTGTACGGATGATACGGACCCTCTCGAAATCAGTGACGGGCTCGGCATAAGACCCTAAAAGGATCGCGGATATTTCGCGTGAGTCGTGGACCAAGTCGTGCAATTTGCGCAGGAGCATCCCCCGGGCTTGGATGGGCCAGACAAAATAATTCACCACGCTACCAATAAAGGAACCGGCGATCACACCGAGGGCCAGCGGGAAAAACCGAGCCAGATCCGCCGGGGCCGCATATTGCTGGCCGAATACGGATACTCCCAGAATAATGCCCATATCTATATAAACAGCCACTTGATTTGGGCGCTCCGCGACTCCCCAGCCAATGATATAAAAGAAGGGGGCCAGCACCAAGAGGAGTGCCCCCATGGAGTTAATCGAAGGAAAGATGGCGGTCACATAAAAAAGCCCGACAAAAGCCCCGATCACCGCCCCACCCGTCCACTGGACCATCATTTTGAGTCCACTACCGAGATTCGGCTGCATCACGATGATGATGGTAATAATCATCAGGAATGAACCCGACCATTTTGTGGCATAATAAATATAAAACCCGATCAGGACAGCCAGCCCGATTTTAATCCCGTGTCGCAGTGCGTGGGCATCAGGGGATCTTAAATGTCCTTTCAAATGATCCATCATGTAATAAAGCGGGCGGGGATGGAAAAGGATCTGGGGTTCGGCATAGGAATGCTCCTGTATATCCATCTGGAGCTGGTAGAGGGACTCCTCCATGGACTCAAATGTCCTTAATGTCTCGATGACCGTGAGATCATCCGTGACAGCCCCTGCACTTACCAGGCGCCTCTCGCGCAGGAATTCATACAGCCGCCTGTATGTCGTGGTATCCACAGTCTCCACTGGGTCATAGATAAACCCATCCACGACAGGGCCGAGGGCGAACATAACGTGGTCTAATCTTTTCACGACGGAAGCGTAACGTTGCGCGATATCGGCCTTCATTTCACGCACAGCGTGCACGTGATCCTGCACCTCCAAGAGGTCGATTAAAAAATCGATCTTGAAAAGCACATCCTTGAGGCCGGTGGAGATTCTGATAAAATGGTCGATTGAAGACTCCTTCAGGGAAGAACTCTTCCGGATATTGGCCAGCAGCCCCATATTCAAGTCGATGACTTGCTGGTTCTTTTTACTGAGTGCGGAATAATCAAACTCCCCGCCGCCGTCCTCGCCCTCCAAGCGGCGGATCACTGCCGCGCAAATTGCTTTAATATCGACAATACTTTGACGGAAGGCCTTAGGAATATTTTGCCGATAGGGCCGGGGCCAAAATATTTGATTCACCACCCATGAAATCGTAATACCCAGGATGATGTCGAAAGTCCGGTAGAAGGCCACGTTGAAGAGATTGGCAGGATTCGTCATCACCGTGTAAATGATAAAAAGGAAGGTCACCCCGGAAATGGTAAATGCGTATGGATACTCTGAGGCGAATGAACCGTAACCGCTGATAACCATGAAACTGAAGATAATAATGACAAGCCACACCGGGGATTGGACAAACACACTAGAAACAACAACCGCCATCAGGGATCCTGCCAGCGTACCGATAATCCGGCCCACACTTTTTTGCCAGGCGAGAATCGGGCTGGCATTACTCAAGATCATCACTGTGACCAGAATCCAGTAGCCGTTAAAAAGATGGGACGCCTGTGCGACCAGCAGGGCCAAAGATGAAGCCACAATCGTCTTGATCCCCATTTGGAACGCATTCTCGGTAAAGAAAGTATCTCTCAAGGCCATTGCCCCCACAAAGTAAGGGGGCTCACTGCCCGTGGCGAGTAAAAATCCCGGGGGGAAGAAAAAGATTTTGCTTTTTATTGATCCGCAATCATGGCAAAAGGATGAGAACGTGAAAATCCCTCTCCCCATAGTTCAATGCTCGCGCAACGCGGCCTTGCTTGCGTGCCTGTTACTGTCATGCGGTTGTGTGAGGGAGATTTCATTTGGGGGCATTTTTATTCCGGCCTGGCTGATCTGCTCGCTCATCGGCATCACGGTGGGCTCCATCGTAAGCCTGAAGATCGAGCCGCACTTGGTTCCTGAGCCGGGTTATTTCCAAATGCTCCTGCGTTTCGCCATTATCACCATCTTTTTTATCATCAGTTACATGTTGTTCTTCGTTTATTTTTAATTATGCCAGAACCCGCCACATCCCGCACGAATGAAACGGCTGCACCTGCAAAAAAAGGGGGCTGGTGGCGTAAATTATTCGCCTCTATCATTATTCTTTTTGCCGTATTCCTCGTTGTGGTATTCGCCTCTTACCAAGTCTCCCACCCCACGACCAATGATATCAGTGTGCAGGCCTATATCATCGGGGTCACCGCACGGGTCAGCGGACCGATCGTCAAAAAACATTTCCGGGAGAACCAATACGTCAAGGAAGGTGACCTTCTCTTCGAGATTGATCCTTCCACTTTCGAAGCGGTTTATGACAAGGCCCTAGCCGAAAAAAAACATGCCTTTGATTTTGTCGCCACACTGGAAGCGGGTGTGATATCGGCACAGACTCAGGTCAAAACGATCCAAGTGGACTTAACCAACCAGATGGATATCCTCACCCGTTATGAGGGTATGCTCAAGGACGGGGCCATCGCGGAAATCCCTTATCAAAACCAACAGACTAAAGTAAACTCCACCCAGCAAGCTCTGAATGAAGCTCAGTCGAGCCTGATTGCGGCCCAGGCCCAGCTCAGCTCCACTGTCCAGAGTAACCCGATCCTCAAAGCCGCAGAGGCCGCGCTCAAAAGTGCAGAACTCAATCTGTCCTATGCAAAAGTTTACGCGCCAAAATCTGGATATATCACAAATGAAAACATCCAGGAGGGCACCTACGTAAATGAAGGTAAAGCCCTCTTTGCCCTCGTCGTCGATGGCGACTGGTGGGTGAATGCGCGTTTCAAGGAAACCCAGATCCGCATCATCCATAATGGTGACCCGGTGAAAATTTACCTCAAAATGTATCCCCAACTGATTTTAGAGGGGGAAGTCTCCGGCACCGGTTGGGCAATCTATCAGGAAGACGGCGCGACAGTCCAGATGCTCCCAAAAATAGATCCCACCGTGGATTGGGTCCGTTTGGCAAACCGTTATAATGTCCGTATCCATATCAAAAACCTCGATAAAAATAAACCCCTCCGGATCGGGGCGACCGGCGTCGTCGTGGTCGATTCCGACCGGATGGATTAAATCCCTGCTTCCCCCCCCCTAGCCCCCCATCAAAGGAAAAATACGGGCGTGGAAAAGCCCACAAGTGAGGTTTGAAGTATCATCCTTTTAATACCCCGTCGACCATTTGTTTAGCTTCGGAGAGGATTTGTTGGAGATGATTTTTACTCTTGAGACTTTCAGCGTAAATTTTGTAAACGTCTTCAGTCCCTGAGGGGCGGGCGGCGAACCAGCCGCAGTCAGTCGTGACTTTGAGTCCGCCGATGGCGGCACCATTACCGGGGGCTTTTGTGAGCTTGGCGGTGATCGGGTCACCGGCCAGCGTGTTTTCCTTCACATTGTCAGGGGAGAGGTCCAAGAGGATGGCTTTTTGTTCACGGGTAGCGGCTGCATCGACGCGGGAATAATACGGGATCCCAAATTCCGCAGTGATCTGCGCAAATTGTTCACCCGGGTCTTTACCTTCCTTTGCGGTCATCTCAGCAGCGAGCAAGTCCATGATGATCCCGTCCTTGTCAGTACTCCAGACATGCCCGTCTTTACGCAGGAAACTCGCCCCGGCACTCTCCTCTCCGACGAAACCTAAGGAACCGTCAAAGAGACCATTGACGAACCACTTGAATCCCACGGGGACCTCGAGCAATTTGCGCCCAAGCTTGGCGGCGACTTTATCGATGATGCAGCTACTGACGAGGGTTTTGCCGATGCCGACGTGGGCACCCCATTGCGGGCGGTGACTAAAAAGGTAGCGGATGGACACGGCCAGAAAGTGGTTCGGATTCAAGAGCCCCACAGACGGCGCGACAATGCCGTGGCGGTCAGAATCGGTGTCATTACCGGCGGCGATTTGGTATTTGTCCTTGAGTGCGATCAAGGGGGTCATGGCGTAGGCACTGGAGCAATCCATGCGGATTTGCCCGTCATGGTCGACGGCCATAAAAGCAAATTGTGCGTCCACGGCTTTATTGACGATGGTCACATCGATGCCGTAGCGGGCAATGATGGGTTCCCAATAATGGACACTCGCCCCGCCGAGGGGGTCGATGCCGATGCGTAGTTTTGCAGATTTGATCACATCAAAGTCGATGATCGCCCCGAGTTGCTCGACGTATCCCTGAGCAAAATCGGTTTTGTGTGTGGTCGCAGCGGCGAGAGCTTTTTCATAGGTCACCCGTTTGACATCGCGGTTACCGTTTTTGATCAATTCATTCGCTCGGTTCTGCACCCTCTTGGTGATGTCCACATCGGCGGGACCACCATTAGGGGGATTATATTTGAATCCCCCGTCTTTGGGTGGGTTATGGGAAGGGGTGATCACGATACCGTCAGAGAGTCCGCTGGTGCGGCCATGATTATAAGTCAGGATCGCTACGGAAATCGCCGGGGTGGGAGTGAATCCGTCATTTTCTTGGATGAGCGTTTCGACACCATTTGCCGCGAGGACTTCCAAGGCGGTCTTTTCCGCAGGGGCGGACAAGGCATGGGTATCTTTCCCCACATAAAGAGGGCCGGTGATATGGGCCTCCCGGCGGTATTCACAAATCGCTTGGGTGATGGCGGCAATATGCGCGTCGTTAAAGGAACCATTCAACGAAGTGCCTCGGTGCCCGCTGGTGCCAAAGGAGACGGCTTGTTTGGGGTTCGCCACATCCGGGGCCGAGTCGTAATAGGCGGCGAGCAATTTGCTCACGTCGATTAAAATTTCAGACGGGGGGAGTTTACCTGCGAGCGGGGAGATAGCCATAATGAGATTCCTCCTGACGGTTAGGATTAGATTGGTTACTGAGTACCGGTCAACTCAGGGTATCTAATCCCACGCGCGCGCAAATTGCACGGGAAAAATCGCGGGGCTCAAACCCTCGATTCTGCGGATCGCGTTTCATCCTGATCCTCTAAAGTCGATGACACTAAGCCAGCACAGATTTCTGGAAGGTCGTGAGGTCTTGGATCCCTTTTTTGGCGAGGGTAAGCATTTGTGCCATCTCGGACTCTGTAAAAGTGGATTCTTCACCGGAACCTTGGATTTCGACAAATTCACCTTTTTCAGTCATGACGACATTCATATCCACGCTGGCTCTACTGTCCTCGATATAATTCAAATCAAGAACGGGTTGACCTTCAAAAATGCCGACACTAATGGCGGAAACAAATTGTTTGATGGGGGAGTCGACTAATTTCCCGGAAGCCTGGAGTTTTTTGACAGCCAGAGCCAAGGCGACCATGGCTCCTGTAATGGAGGCTGTACGGGTGCCGCCATCAGCCTGGAGTACATCACAATCGATCCACAGGGTGCGGCTGCCGAGTTTTTCGAGATCAATGACAGCTCGGAGTGAACGGCCCACGAGACGTTGAATCTCCTGGGAACGGCCATCGATTTTTCCCTTGGCGATATCGCGTTGTTTACGTCCGAGGGTGGAATAAGGTAGCATGGAATACTCGGCGGTGACCCAGCCGCCTGTCACGCCCTGCTCTTTCATCCAACGGGGGACGGACTCTTCGACAGTGACCGCACAAATCACACGGGTATTACCAAAACCCATCAGAACGGAACCCGTCGCGTAAGGGGCGATATCTGGGGTGATGGTCAGGGGGCGCAATTGGTCAACTGCTCGGGAGTCGGGTCTATTCATAATCGGTCCTATTTAATCACTTGTTCAGTGGTAACATCGAAGAAGTGGGATTTTTTAGTGTTAAAAACTAGCTCGACTTTATTGCCGAGGTCATGTTTTGCGTGAGGTTTACAACGGGCAATAAAGGAGGCCTTACCGCTCGAAAGATAAAGGAATGTTTCTGCGCCCATCGGTTCGGCGACTTCCACTGTCGCTAGGGAGCAGCGTTCAGGCGGGGCTTCAT
This sequence comes from Verrucomicrobiota bacterium, assembly GCA_034440155.1. Taxonomy (NCBI): domain Bacteria; kingdom Pseudomonadati; phylum Verrucomicrobiota; species Verrucomicrobiota bacterium. The sequence goes on from JAWXBN010000096.1 coordinate 6,849, forward strand.
CAATATAAAGTTTATCCTCGATGTCTTCAGGGCGGATTCCGAAATAAACGGGTTTCCCGAGATATACGCCCAGGCGCTTAATATGGACATCATCCACCTTCAATGAAATTGCCCCGGGGGTATCTTCCTGGAAGTACAAGGTATTATTTTTCTGAACGATTGCCCCCTTGAAAAAATTCATGGGCGGGCTACCGATAAATTCCGCAACAAATTTATTTGTCGGATTATTATAAATATCCAAGGGTTCACCGACTTGCTGGATTTTGGACCGGCTCATGACCACGATGCGGTCCGCCATTGTCATGGCTTCGACCTGGTCATGGGTGACATAAATCATGGTGGCAGATAACTTCGTATGGAGCTTGGAAATCTCGGTCCTCATTTCCACCCTCATTTTCGCATCAAGATTCGAGAGGGGTTCGTCAAAAAGGAATACTTTGGGTTTACGGACAATGGCACGCCCCAAGGCGACACGCTGGCGCTGTCCACCGGAAAGGGCTTTCGGTTTGCGGTCGAGCTCCTCTTTGGTGAGTTTGAGGATTTCAGAGGCTTCTTGTACACGTTTCTTGATTTCCTCCTTCGGGACACGGCGCAGCTCCAGTCCGAAAGCCATATTCCGGTAAACAGTCATATGTGGGTAGAGGGCATAGTTCTGGAAAACCATGGCGATATCGCGGTTTTTCGGGGGAACATCATTAACCACCTTGTCATCAATCGAGATTTTCCCGCGGGAAATCTCTTCCAGACCGGCAATCATACGCAGTGTTGTCGTCTTTCCACAGCCGGAAGGCCCCACAAATACAACAAATTCCTGATCATCGATTTCCAGATTAAAATCGTCCACCGCCAAGACATCTTCTCCCTTGTCTCCCCGATAGATTTTACTGACATTCTCTAGAACTACTTTAGCCATGTATTATTGATGAAAAAGCTTGCGTGAAGATGGGCAAGCGCAAAAAATATTTTTTCTGGCCTTTAAAGACCCTTCTCTAGCTGTAAATAATCAACTGGATATTTTCCGGCAAGTTGCGGGTGACCTCCTCGACGACATTTCCGCGCAGGATTTTCAAAAGGGAATTCCGCGCAGAGCCGCCTAAAATCAGAATATCCACCCCCAAAGTCGCGCTCGTATCGAGGATCAACTCCGCGGGGTTAAACCCGAATGCAAAGAGGGGAACCAGAGGAACCCCCTTGGCGATTTGTGAAATTTCTTTAAAGACTTTTGATGCATCCGCATCATCCTGCCACCGGGGATGTATTTGTACTTGCACCGCAACCTCTTTGATATAAAGGACATAAAGTCTTGCGCGCCTTAACCGGGCTTCTTCCACAGCAAACTTTAAAGCGGGAGTCACACCCCGGACGGATACGAGAATGGATTGTCCGGATTCCTCGTAAGTATCCTCGGGGCCAGGTAAACTCGCTGTTTTCCATTCCTCCTCATTAGCCGAGACAAGATCGAGACTTTCTGCACTTTTTTTCCGGAGGGCATAACCACGGGCGATAAACCCGGCTACAGTAAAAAACAGGATAAAGACCAGGGCTGATTGTTTTTCCACGGCAATCGTTATCCAGATCAATAAAAGCAAAATCGCTGTCGCCCCCATGAAGTAACGTTGATACCTTTTCAGGGAAAGGGACTGGTTCATGGCCGTGGACCCTAAGTTAATGGTGATGGCCCCGACCACCCCGATCGCGTAGAGGGAGGCCAGCATCGATACATCCCGGGCAATTTCCAAGACCAACACCGGCAAGGCTGTCGCCAAAATCAATGCCAGCCAAGGAACCCCATGGCCATTCAAATAGGTGAAAGTTTTGGGTAATTCCCCGTCATGGGCCATGACATAGACGACGGAAATAATGCCATTAATCGCTGTATTCACTGCGGATAACAACAACAGGGCGATGACCACACCAATAGCAACACCAAACCATTCCCCCACATACACCTCGCCGAGATGACGGATCATGGCTTCTTTATACTCCCCTCCTTCTAATCCCGGAGTACTCAAAGTCAGGAATGCCAATAGGGCTGTGGCCACACACACCTCGATCATTACGACCATTACCGCCCTGGTAGCTGTCCGGGCAATTTGCGGGCGTTCATAGGTCGAGCCCGCATCTAATTGCATCACCCCCGTCGTGCTGGCAGCGGCTTCGACGCCTGACAAAGCTAACCCGACTTCCGCAACTGGGGTAAAAAGGGAGGGGTGGGAGGTTGTAAGTTATTGATTTTAAATGAGAGGTTATGAAAA
>JAWXBN010000097.1 GCA_034440155.1 Verrucomicrobiota bacterium
ATACAGGCTCTGATTTTGCCAGCTTAGCCCAAGCTTATTCAGAAGATTCAAAAAAAGACCAAGGGGGAGATTGGGGCTGGGTGGACAGGAATACCCTCCGGAAAGAAATCTCTGATGTAGCTTTCCGCCTCCGCCCCGGCGAGATTAGCCACGTGATTATACTCGATGAAGGATATTACATCATCCAGATCGAAGGTTTCAAAAAAGGCGGTACCCAATCCCTCGAAGAAGTGCGTGCTCAGATCGAAGGACAAATTCTCCAAGAACAACGTCTCGAACAACAAAGAAAATGGATCGACCGCCTGAAACAAAAAGCATTTATCAAGATGTTTTAAGGAGATAATCCATCCCCTAAACACGAGTAAATATTTTTAAAAAGTATTTCTTGACTTTTGTATGAAAATTATAGAGGGTATATACATGAAGGCCTCAAAGAAAAATTTAGACAAGGTTTTTGATACCTTACCACTTAGTGATCATTCAGGCTTTACCCTAATCGAAGTAGTCATCTCGATTACTATTATGGCTATTGCTGCCATAAGTGTGACTGCAGGATTTATTTACACTCAAAAATCAGCGGTAAATGATGCCTACAATACGGGTGCTGTAAGAGTTCTTCAAATGCACGTAGAAAGAATCATGGCTATGTCTGTAGCAGATCTTGTAGCGCAAGAAATTATTACTTATAACTATAGCGGTCTGAGGGTTACGTCACTTTCCTCCACTGATGCCCAAAATCAACTCACAAATGCGACATTAAAGCCATTTATAATCTATTCAGGTTCACCCGCGGTAGCTTCTACCCTTTATGCTACAGAAGATGCGGTAATTGCTTATTCGACCCTGATAACCGTGGCTGTTGTGCCTGTTACCGGTACTTTTAATGGGGCTAGTTATACAAAAAACTTCAAAAAGGCTACTGTTACTACTTATTGGCAAAATATGCGCGGACAAACCATGTCAAGTTCAAATGTTATCATGAGGTCGGATGGAAAATAATATTATGAAACAATCATCATCCAAAGCCTTTACCTTGATTGAGGTGATTACCTCTCTGAGTATTTTCTCGATCTGTATGGCTATGGCAATGAGTGCATTTTTCGCCACTTCTAAAATATTCTATTTTACGCGGGTTCTGGATCTGGCCCATAACCAAGTACGAGGTGCAGCAGATAAAATATCGACATTAAACCGTCAATCAGTTTATTACCCCACTATTTACTCGAATACATCATCCTCCTACAATCCTGGTCTTGCTATTTCTAGTAATATAATAAATGAGATACATACTTCAGGAGGTCTACAAATCACAAATGTGCTCCGTTTCGGTAATGAAGTGCGCATCATGTATGAGGGGTATGGGTTGACTCTTTCCGGAGATGTCGCCATCGGGGCAACCCAAATCACCATTTCAAATACCGGCACCTTGGTATCTGTAGCCTCGGTTCCCACTGTGTTTTCTACAATAACAGCTTCTAATTCCGTGAGTAATCCAGATAATAATCTACGTCTCACACCTTCAACCATCAACAATGCCGGGTATGATTCGTGTTATATTGTCATGAATAACTCCCTTGCAAATGCTGCTATTACGAACGTTATCTCGACTAACCCAAATGTAACGATTTTTCAATTAGGTGCTCCTTTTACAAACTCCGCAAATGCTCCTGCACCATCGGGTGCCCAAATTTACGTTGGGAAAACTGGCCGGTTTATTGTATTAAATCAAGAACTCCGTTTTTACCCTGCTTTAAACAGTTCTCAATATGACACTCTCATGGTAAATGTGACCAGTGGAAGACCATTTACGTCACTCAAGGATCTGATACGACTTCTGCTACGACTCTCAATAGAGGACCTCTCCTGACCATTGATTTGGCTTATTCATCACCGGGGGATATTACCGGAAAAGGCGTTTACCGTATTGTTACTCGTTCATGCATGAGGACTGATCCTTCATCAAAAAACAGTAATACGATCGCAGCAGGTGGAATAAATTCTGAAGCGGATAACAATGACAATTAAGGAGGCGTTATGAAACAAATAAACTCGAATAATACTCATGGCTCAACACTAATCATTGTAATGGGAGCAGTCGTGTTACTCGCTGCGTTATTAGGAACTGCGGCTTCCCTGAACCAAAATTCAAAACTATTGGCAAGTCGTTCTACAGAAGTGATTGATACCACACTGGCTGCCGATACAGGAATGCAACGCATGTTTGGCGAAATGGATGCGCTATTATCAATTCCTGGTAGCTTACCTGATAATGTGACATTCACGACATTATACAATAAATTCAGCGCAACTAATGTTCCCCTCGATATCTTTCCTGTATCACAATATAGAGTACTTAATTATAATGTTATTCCATTAACAACTAATGGAATTCCAGCAAACATCCCTGATAGTAATATTGTTGATGGCAAGTCGTACCGGTTTTTAGGTGTTGTCTGGGTACAAAGTATAAAAAATCCCGCAGTTATATCTAAAATCCAGCAAGAAATGCAATTTATCTTCCGTCCACTGTACCAATATGCCATCTTTTATAATCCTGATTTAGAAATGTTTAACGGCCCAGCCATGGTCATAAGTGGAAAAGTACATGCAAACGGTGGAATCAATCAATTTAACTCTGGACAACTCACATTTAATGGAGGCGTTACCTCCGTGAATAGTGTAACGAATAGAGGACTTCCCTCTACGAGAGGTGCATCTAGAACGACCGCGGCCACTACTCGGACATATAATAGCGGTCCTCCAAGTTTAACAACAAATAAAAAGCTACCAGGAACAGATGTACCGACAAATAGTGCATTTATGGGAGTGAACCCAAATATGAGCACAAATGGGGCAATAGAGTTGATCCAAAGACCGATATTAGGAAGTGTTAACGGCACAAACTTTACTCGTTATGGGGCATTAACAAATGCTGCTGAAGCGACTGATGACCCGTATGCTCCTATACTTGGGGTGCCGTTAACCGATGAATCCCAAGTAAATACAAGGTTATTTTATAAAGCTGATCTCAGGATACTTGTGGATAATGCGAGAATCCCTCAGTTTTATACGGGTGAGGTTACTGAAAGTAATCCTAATGGCTCGCAAATCCCTATGCTCCTGACAAATACAGTCGTCTCGACTAATGGCGTCACTAATTTGGTTGTTCTCACAAATCAAACCTATTTGACACTCCTAAACTCTGTCACTACCACCAATAGAATCAGTGATTTCCGTTGGGCTGGAGGTATGACTTCAAACACGGGCTCTGCTGGGATTACAAATATTCGAACAACTGAGTTTGATATTTCACGGATAGTACATACAAATAATGGAAGTGTTCACTCAAATCTCACGAGTTATAATACAACGAACATATTAGGTACGACTATTGTTACGAATACCACTCCCATCCCAGAATTTAACGGCCTAGTATATATATCTAATACAGAAGGGAGTTCAACAAATAAACAGGGTGTCGTACTGAGGAATGGTACTTATCTACCAGATAAAGTGATTAATAACGGGGTTACAAATATTAACAGGATTAATCTTGGACTTTCTGTCGTAACTGATAATCCCTTATATATTATTGGTGATTATAATACCGGAAGGACTGGGACTCTTGTTGGATCAAACAATAATCCTAATAATAAGGACACCACATTTAATCTGACTAATTCCACATCTGTTGGTTATACGAGACGTCCGGCATCTGTCATGGCCGATGCGGTCACTATTCTCTCCCAGAACTACATATCAAAAATGACTAATGCAAATTATAATACAAGAACAACTCCCGTAACTACTGTAAACACTGCCATTTTAGCCGGGTTTGTTCCCTCAACAATTAGCTCAAATAGTGTTGCCGATGGATTTCTCTCTGGAGGTGTCCATAATTTCCCAAGATTCCTAGAGAACTGGAATAATGTTAAATTAGTAATTAACGGCTCGCTTGTGAATATATATAATAGCGAACAGGGTACCTCCCCATTCTATTGTAATCCAGGTAGTAGTGAAACACCAACTAATATATCTGCATCTTCATTTGCACAATATTATAGTGCTCCCACACGCGTTTGGAATTTTGATGTTAACTATCTGGATCCCACTAAGCTCCCTCCAGGTACTCCTATGGTTCGGGATTTTACCTTAGGCCAATGGGCTAAGCTTCCGTAGCAGTAGTACTTTTCAAAAAAAGAAATTCTACTATTCTTGAGCTCTCACCCAACGTGAGAGCTCAGCTGTCATCTCATAACGCAAGAGAGGGGTGATCAGGTAGATTCCTTTGAAATAACTTAATATCTCAGAGGCGATCTCTGTGCAAAGTGCATGGCTCACAGGGAGGGCGGCATCACCTTCCTTCCCTTTCATCTGCTCACGTATCCCCTCTGGGATACTGATGCCGGGTACTTCATTATGGAGGAACTCAGCATTCCGGTATCCGATCAGGGGCATGACCCCGACGAGAATGGGTATGCCTAAGTGTTTTGTCTTTTCATAAGTAATTTTAACCAGTGCCGGATCAAAAACCGGTTGGGTCATAGCAAATTGCGCACCGGCCGCGATCTTTTGTTCGAGTTTACGGACCTGGGAGTCGATATTTTTGGCATTAGGATTAAAGGCACAGCCGATGGTAAACCGTGTCGGTTTCTTAATATCTTTTCCCGCGTGGTTAAAGCCTTCATTAAGCCTTTTAATCATCTGGATAAGGGCCACCGAGGCCACATCATAAACCGATGTCGCGCTGGGATGATCCCCGACTTTTGCTGGATCCCCTGTCAGGGCGAGGACATGGTGTATCCCGAGTGCAGACATCCCCATCAGCTCGGACTGGATCCCGAGGATATTCCTGTCACGACAAGCCAAGTGCAGCATAGGCATCACCCCTGCTTGCTGGGTCAGGACCCCCATGGCCAGATTACTAATCCTGAGGATCGCCAGGGAATTATCCGCCAATGTCACCGCATCGGTCCCTGCCTCTTTTAAAGCCTTTGCCCCATCGATAAACTTGCCTGTATTCATCGTCTTTGGAGGATCAAGCTCGGTGACGATCAATGTCCTTTTCTTGATAATGTCCAGGATCGTCTCATCCTCTTCCTGTACGCTTGCGGAAAGAGGCTCAATAATTGATTTCTTTTCCGTGAAAACCTTTTCGTGCACCGGCTCTTGTTTACCGATACCCGCGCGTAATGCCCTTATATGAGCTGGGGTCGTCCCACAACATCCACCGACGATCGACACTCCCTCCTCCAAAAAACGTTTGGCAATCGCTGCAAAATACTCCGGTGGGGTCTCATAATGGAACCGCCCATCATGGAATTCCGGTCGCCCTGCATTTGGATATACTGCTAATTTCCTCCCCGCATGGAGGGGCACTTGTTTTAGGATATTCGCCGCAGCCCGGGGTCCGGTCACACAGTTAAACCCGACGACATTTGCCCCCATTTTCTCGAGTTCGTCAAATAAACCGATTACAGGTTCCCCCGATGAAAAGCGCATGGACTCACCACAGGTGATCATACAAATGGACGGGATCACCGCACTCAGGCGGCGTAATGCCTCCAAGGCAATTTTGATCTCAGCAGGGTGAATAAATGTTTCGAGGATAATCACATCGACGCCACCATCAATAAGCGCGGCAATTTGCTCGGTAAATGTGGAACGCACCTCATCCACCTTGTCCTTGATAAAGACCTCCGTCATCCCCGTCGGGCCGACCGAGCCTGCGACAAAACCCTGCCCTGCAGCAATCACCGCCTGGCGCGCAATTTGCACCCCCGCTAGATTGATCGCCCTCACCTGCTCGTGGAGCCCATGTTTATAAAGACGAAAATAATTTGCACCAAAGGTATTCGTCTCAATCAACTGGGACCCTGCCTCCAAATACTCACCGTGAATACCCGTAATCAATTCATGTTTCGTCAGGTTTAACTCTTCCAAACAAGACTCATAGGATATCCCTTTTTCAAAAAGGTAAGTTCCCATCGCCCCGTCCCCGACCAATACATTTTGATTAATAAATTCTAAAAAATTACTCATAGCACATTACAAAAAAAATGTTCCGTGTTTCCACGGAACAATGATTGATCGTTATATAAATTTTCATTCCTCCAAGCAAGCTCGCCCTAGGAAGCCGCGATTTCGAGTTGGGTAAAGGTGAATTTACCGTCTTTGACACCCACTTCTATCGGCTCATGAAGGCGCAATTGCTCCTTTAATATTTCTTCAGCCAATGGATCCTTGAGTAACGTCTCGATAGTCCGGCGAATCGGTCTGGCTCCGTATTGGGGATCAAACCCCTTTTCGAGAACTAGATTTTTGGCCTCATCATTGACATTGAGCACATACCCTTTGGAAGTGATCCGCTCGGTCACCTTTTTGATTTCAATACTGATAATCTTAATCAGGTTCTCTTTATTTAATGAGTGGAAAACGATAATATCATCCATACGGTTAATAAACTCTGGGCGGAATGCCTTTTTAGCTTCCTCCATGATTTTACCCTTCATATTTTCATAATCGGCACTTTCTGTGGACACACCAAATCCCATGGATGTCTGTTTCCTGAGCATATCAGCTCCGACATTTGATGTCATAATGATAATCGTATTGCGGAAGTCCACCTTGCGCCCGAGTCCATCAGTGAGCACTCCATCTTCAAGGACTTGGAGCATGATATTTAACACATCAGGATGCGCTTTTTCGACCTCGTCAAAAAGCACGACAGAATACGGGCGACGACGCACTTTTTCGGTCAGCTGGCCGCCTTCTTCATATCCCACATATCCGGGAGGTGAGCCGACCATACGCGATACGTTGAATTTCTCCATGTATTCGGACATATCCACTTGGATCAATGCATCCTTATCCCCAAACATGAACTCCGCAATCTCGCGGGCCATAAGTGTCTTACCCACCCCTGTCGGCCCGAGGAATACAAATGTACCGATCGGGCGTTTGGGATCCTTTAAATCGGCACGGGAACGGCGTAAAGCTTTTGATATCGCCGAAGCGGCCTCTGGTTGCCCAATGACTTTGTCTTTGAGGAAATCCTCCATCTGGAGCAGTCGTAATTTATCCTCGGCACTCATCCTGTTCAGGGGTACCCCTGTCCATTTTGAAATGACATGCATGATATCTTCTTCACCAATAATCGTGCGTGACTGGTCACGCTTGGTTTTCCATTCTTCAATAAATTTATCGAGGTCTTCTTTTGTTTTCTTTTCCCTGTCCCTTAATGAAGCCGCCTTTTCAAAATCCTGGGATTTGATCGCATCTTCTTTCTCGACTTTGACTTTTTCGATCTCCGTCTCCATGATTTTTAACTCCGGGGGGCGGTTCATACTCGCGATACGGGCGCGGGCCCCTGCTTCATCCATGATATCAATCGCCTTATCCGGCAAAAACCTCCCCGTCAAATAACGGTCGGAAAGTTTTGCTGAAGCTTCTAATGCCCCATCAGTGTAATGGGCTTTATGGTGATCCTCATATTTTGGACGTAATCCTTTTAAAATTTCAATGGTTTGATCCACACTCGGTGCTTCGACGATGACTGTCTGGAAACGCCTTTCTAAGGCTGAGTCTTTTTCAATAAATTTACGGTACTCATTTAATGTCGTGGCTCCGATACATTGCAATTCAGCGCGGGAAAGCGCAGGCTTAATGATATTCGATGCATCCATGGCTCCTTCGGCAGATCCCGCCCCGACGATGGTATGGAGTTCATCAATGAACAAGATGACGTTTTTGACACGGCGTATCTCATCCATGACGGCTTTGATCCGTTCCTCAAATTGGCCACGGTATTTTGTTCCTGCTACCATGAGGGCTAAATCCAAGGTAATAACTTTTTTATCAGCCAGAATGTCTGGCACCTCACCGGAGGATATCCGCTGGGCGAGGCCCTCCGCAATCGCAGTCTTTCCCACACCGGCTTCCCCGAGAAGCACAGGATTATTCTTGGTACGGCGGCAAAGGATCTGGATGACCCTCTCGATTTCATTAGCCCGTCCGATGACGGGATCGAGCTCTCCTTTTCTAGCCATCTCTGTCAGGTCACGCCCAAAAGCTTTTAAGGCCGGTGTCTTTAAATCCTTTTTGTCCCCTGATCCAGCAGGTGGTATATTCCCAGCGGAAGCGACTCCCGGGGTTTCCCCATCGAAATTACCCGACTCACCACCTTGGGCAAAGTTAGGATCCAGTTCCTTAAGGATTTCATTTCGGGCCCTATCGATATCCACATCCAGATTTTTTAAGACTCGGGCAGCCACACCATCACCCTCACGCAAAAGGCCGAGAAGAATGTGTTCTGTCCCGATATAAGAATGGTTCAGTGCCTTAGCTTCTTTACCCGCCAGAGCCAAAACCTTCTTTACACGCGGGGTATACGGGATATTCCCTGAAATCTTTGTCTCCGGGCCGGTGCCGACCTGTTTCTCGACTTCCATACGGACTGTCTCAAGATCCAAACCCATTTTTTGAAGGACATTCACAGCCACACCCTGACCGAGCTTTATCAACCCGAGCAAAAGGTGTTCAGTCCCGACATAATTATGATTAAAACGTTCGGCCTCCTTGCGGGCGAGTGCTAGAACCTGTTGTGCACGTGGAGTAAAATTATTCATCATTCCCCCTCCTGGATTGTCTCTTGTTTACTGGTTATGTGAACCTTTGGGCTCGGTGTAGAAAGTAGTTTGCCCCTGATGATTCCAGCACGTAATACATCCCTTTCCTCGGCGGAAAGTTTACGTGATTCACTTTTCTGCAAATGGGCTGGCTGGGTCGCGATGAATAAATCATCAATCAGGGGCCTTAAGCTTTCTGCGAACATCTCCATGTCCACTCCCATTTTCATAATTGAAAGCAAATTTGTCGCTTCTTTGGAAGTCATCGTATAGGCATTTGTCAGGACACCATAAGCTCGTCCCACTTGATCATTCACCGTGGCGACTTTACTTTCAATGAGTGTACCCCGGGCATTGTCTTCGTGCTCGATTATCTGGGCGACGACTTTTGTCAACCGGTCGATTATTTCCTGCTCCGACTCACCCAGGGTCGTCTGATTGGAAATCTGGAAAAGATTACCACTGGCTTCGGTCCCCTCCCCGTATAATCCGCGGACAGCCAGTCCGAGTTTATTCACAGCCTGTATGATCTGGTTAATCTGCTCGGAAAGCACTAACCCTGGCAAATGTAACATCACGGAAGCCCTCATTCCAGTCCCGACATTTGTCGGGCATGCCGTGAGGAACCCTATCTTCGTGGAAAAGGCGAAATCCAAGGCCTCATTGAGCTCGTCATCGACTTTATCGATCGTATTCCATGTTTTTAGGAGGTTAAATCCGGTATGGATCGACTGCATCCGTAGGTGATCCTCCTCATTAATCATGATACTCAAGGTCTCGTCTTTATTGATCACCAGCCCGCTTCCCATGTTCTTGGCAGCGTGTTCACGGCTTACGAGGTGTTTTTCGACTAAAATCTGTTTTTCCAGAGCTGTGTATTGATCCATGGAGCTACTGACTTTCGCTCCTTTCATCTCAGGTAATGCTTTCACGCTGGGTTGGATTGTTTCAAGAACCTTGATCCTATCCGCCTTTTTAGCCCACCCTGGAAAAGCCACCCCGCGGAGATTACGGGCCAAGCGGATACGGCTGCTCATCACGATTCTCTGAGCTGATTGCTTGAAAGCAGGATCATCGAGCTGACTTTTAGATGTTTTGGTCTGTTTCATGGATGCCGATTAATCAAGAGCATTTAATTTGCCATAAATGCCGCTTAATACATTAATTTTGTCTGTCATAGAGAAAAGCGCAAATGCTTTCTTTATAAATATTTGAATCAAAAGAACTAAACCATACCCTAAACGATAGGTTCACCCTCAACTTTCGTCAGCTCTTTGAATGCAGCGATCATTTTTTTTGTCACTGTCCCCGGTTTTCCTGAGCCGATTTGTCTCATATCCACCTTTGTGACAGGGACAATTTCTGCCGCTGTGCCCGTGATAAACATCTCATCGGCATTATAGACATCATACCGGGTCAACTGGCTTTCGACCATTTCAATATTAAAATGAACAGCTAAATCAAAAATGACGTCACGAGTAATTCCTTTTAATGCGCCTGCACTGCTCAACGGGGTGAATATTTTACCTTTATTCACCAAGAAAATATTATCCCCGGTGCATTCAGCCACATAACCTTCATTATTCAGCATGATCGCCTCTTCACAACCACACTGGCGGGCTTCGATCTTCGCAAGAATGTTATTCAGATAATTCAAGGATTTGATGGATGGATTTAATGCGGCGTGCGACATACGGCGCGTGGCCACAGTGGCGATCGTTAATCCCTTATCGTAATATTCCTTTGGATAGAGTTGGATTTTATCGGCGATAATGAATACGCTGGGCTTCACACAATTCCATGGACTTAAGCCTAAGTTCCCCACTCCTCGGGTGACCACCAAGCGGATGTACCCGTCATAAACTTTATTCATCTTACAGGCCTTAACCGTCGCCTCACAAATTTCCTTATGACTCATGGGAATCGTCAGCAAGATCGCTTTGGCAGAATAGAATAAACGCTCGATATGTTCTTTCAGTTTAAAGACCCGTCCATGGTAAGCCCGAATGCCTTCAAACACTCCGTCCCCATAAAGTAATCCATGGTCAAAAACGGATATTTTCGCATTCTTCTGATCAACAAATTTTCCATCCAAATATATCTTCATTTCGCCTCCTGTAATACAGCTTATTTGAACCGAAAAACATGATGACCCGCAAGGGAAATTCCGCAAGCATTCGCACCCTATGATTGACAGCTTGAGATTTTGGAATTTTCCGTTATAGATAATCAAACCATGACCTTCCCCTCATTACCCCGACTCATCCTGCTCGCTGTCCTTATGCTCCATATTTCTGGGTGCGCTGGCCCGACCACGGTGGTAGAAGGTAATGGGTATGGCGATTATAATGTCATGAATGTCCCTGGTGGACCTGCGGGCGAAAGATACATGGAAAATCTCCCCCAAAATAATCCTGCTAACTGGAATGACGGCATCATGCCGTATAATCCCGACCCGGATCCGGGTGAATCAATGGATTAGACGAATTTACCGTCCCTCATCTGGAGCTGGATATCACCCTTCTCGGCTAATTCTTTTTCATGGGTCACTAATAGGAGTGTTTTTTTCTCCCTCCTGACTAACCCGATCAATAACGAGGCAATTTGCTCTGCATTACCGCTATCCAGATTTCCGGTGGGCTCATCGGCGAAAATAATATCAGGGTCATTGATCAGGCACCGCGCAATAGCGACCCGCTGCTGTTCGCCTCCCGAGAGCTCCAGCGGTTTATGGTTCTTTCTCGACCCTAATCCGACCTCCTCCAATAATCGAGCGGCACGATCGAGATCATGTTTTCCTCGGATCATAGCGGGAAGATGGACATTTTCGAGTGCATCAAGCTCGGGCAAAAGCTGGAAAGCCTGGAAAATAAACCCAAACCGGTTATTCCTCAAAAAACTCAATTCCCCGGATGTCATCGTCCCCAAGCTACGTCCTTCTAAAAGAATTTCGCCACTGGTCGGTTTATCCAGAGCTCCGAAAAGCTGGAGAAGCGTGCTTTTTCCCGCCCCGGAGGCCCCTCTGATCGTGGTGACTTTACCCTGAGTGATTTTCACATCCACCCCCTTGAGCGCATCGACTTGCACCTTACCGAGGAAATATGTCTTAAAAACATTTCGAGACTCTAACATAGAAACCCTTTATTTCTTCTTCATCCTGCCAGTGGCGAGAGCCGCGGCGAGATTAATCGCCGAAATCATGCTCTCGGGACTGGCTTTACCTTTGCCCGCAATATCAAATGCCGTGCCATGATCCGGGGAGGTCCTCACGACCGGCAGTCCTAGGGTGACATTGACCCCTGTATCAAATGATAACATCTTCAAGGGGATCAGGCCCTGATCATGATACATGCATACCACTGCATCATAAACACCCCGTAACGCATAATAAAAGGCTGTATCCGGGCTCAAGGGACCAGATAAATGAATATTACGCCCGAGCAATTTGCGCGCCTGTGAAATAGCCGGGGCGATGATCTTCGCCTCTTCATCCCCGATTTCCCCGGCATGGGGGTTCAGCCCCAAAACCCCGATTTTAGGTTTTTGAATTCCCGTAAACCGGCAGAACTCTGTTGTCAGTAAAATGATATCCTTGATTCTTGAGGGGGTCAGTGCCTTGCTGACATCTTTGACGGGCAGATGCGTCGTCACGAGGCTCACCCGGAGTTTATCACTACAGAGCATCATCGCAAATTTCTCAGTCCCACAGGCATCGGCGAGGAATTCAGTCTGCCCGGGAAACTTGAACCCCACCGACTTTAAAGCCGTCTTATTCACCGGAGCGGTCACCAGTGCAGCAATTTGCCCGTTCAAAGCCTGACGCACACCTTCCCCGAGGCTTTCTAGTGCAAATTGCGCGGACATACGGGAATATTTTCCCGGAGCAATCTGCGCGGGGATCTCGTCATGCAGGATCACTCGATAAAGGAAACCTTTATCCAGACGCCCGCTAGACAGGGACTTTTCTACGATCTCAGGACCGATCCCGGCAAGATCACCTAATGTAATCCCTATCACAGGTTTTGCGGCCATCACCTTTTTCATTTCACGATCTCCGGCTCGATCACATCGGGTTTTTTCAGGCGCGAAACCAAGCTCCGCCGTCCAGCCAGTCCAAAACATATCCCTGCCACAATCCCCATCATACTCCCCACAAGTATATCGCTAGGGTAATGCCTCTCCAGGGCCATTCGTGACCAACAAACAAATCCAGCTCCGATACAAAGGGGAATGCCCACCGGAGGGCTGATCACGAGGATTGCAACCGCTGTCCCTACAGATGTACTCGCATGCCCGCTGGGGAAACTCTGGTAACGATTCGCTTTTCCAGAATAATGAATCACCGAATTTAAAAATCCTTGATCGTCTGTTTTCTCAAACTTCAAGACGGCACCCGGCCCGTAAAACCCGTCCTCGACCTGTACAAACGGACGGGGGCGACCTACGGTCATGCGCATGCAATTTGTTCCAATCCCGGCAAATACCGATGCCAGAAGGCAGGCCAAAGCCATCATTTGCAATTTGCGTGAACGCCTCACATATCCCCAGACAAGAAGAACCAAGATTAAAAGGAGGCTGCCGGTAGGCCAATCCCCCCAATAACTGAACTCCCCAGCCATCCGTCGGAGAAAGGACCCTTCTGGGACAACAAGAAAACGGGACACTTGACGGTCAATACCCGTATCTTTGAGAAGTAACATCAGTAAAATACCGTCACCAAGCAAAAGGGCGAACCATATCCACCAATTCTTGAATACCTGCCAAGCCCCGGACAGGAGCAAAAGTAGATCCCTGATAATTTGATTGATGATCGCTGACATAATCTCGCATGAAAGTGACTTTCTCCCCTCAGACTGTCAAGGATCGATAATCCTCGTGTTGCCTCGAAAGTAAATGACACCGAAGGGGGGGAGAGGATTAAAGTGGCACGGGCGGCTCGCCCGTGGGATCGGAAAAACACGGCCAAGATGGCCGTGCCACTCTCCGCGACCATCAGGATCCGCTCGGTTATGCCCGCTGACAATCATCCCCTCCGACTATCCTCCGTCCGGAGCAATTTGCACCACGAAGATCACAAAAGGCAGATTCTTTTCTATATATCCTCCGCAGTGTCATAATTTATGAGGCAATTCGATTCGGTCCCTTCCCCATTGATCCCTATTTTCTTGCCAGCAGATGGGATGTTCCCTTTTCTAGGCAATACATATTGTCATGAGCGAAAAAATCACCACACCCGATGCCCGGTTTTCAGTCCGTAAATACGCCCCGGAAGACAGGTCTATCGTCAGGAAAATTTGTGCGGATACCGGATTCCTCGGGAACCCGATCGACCCTCTTTTTGAAGACCGGGAACTCTTCGCCGATTACCTGACCGATTATTACCTCTCGGAAGAGCCTGAATCATCATTCATCCTGGAAGTCGAAGGCGTCATCCGCGGTTATTTACTCGGAAGCAGGAAAGCCATTGCCCAGAAAAAATACGATCAACTCCATATTCCCCTCCTCGCGGTCAAAGGCCTCTGGCGCTATTTCACCCGCCCCTATCATCCTGCCACAAAAAAATATGTCCAATGGATCCTGAAGAATTCCCGGAAGGAACAACCGCTCACTCCGGAGAATACCCCCCATTTCCATATCAATCTCCTCGCTGATGCCCGTAAAGTCGGCACGACCCGGGCCTTAATTGACGCCTATCTCCAATACCTCGCACAATGCGGGGAAAAGGCTGTTTTCGGCCAAATGATCACCTACGAGAGTCGCCGGGGCGAAAGAATGTTCGAGCGTTACGGGTTCAAGCTCATTGATAAAAAGAAAGTGTCGAAATTTGACGGGCTTTCAGGGGAACAGGTTTATCTGTGTACCGTCCTAAAAAATCTCGACCAAGGTGTGAAACTCTATGACTAGGGCGGAGGGGACTCCCGTTTCAAAAAAACTCGTCGTCTCCATCCACGACGTTTCCCCGCTCACTCTAGAGCCCGTGCGCAAAATGCGTGAGGAATTAAGAATCTGGGGTGTCGATAAGTGCAGCCTTCTGGTCATCCCTGACCACCACAAAAAAGGCCGGACGATAGATTCCCCCGAAACCCTTTTCTGGCTCCATGAAGCTGCTACCCGAGGCGACGAGATCGTCCTTCATGGCTACAATCACCTAAAATCATCCGCTCAATCCTCCCGCCCGTGGGACTTCCTGATCGCAAATTATTATACTGCCGGTGAGGGGGAATTCCAATTACTCGATTATGAAACAGCCCTGAGCACTTTAGAAAAAGGGGCCAGTGAATTGCGGAGTGCGGGATTCGATCCTCAAGGATTTATCGCGCCCGCCTGGCTCTGTGGACGAGAGGCCCGTAAGGCAGTGGGTGATTGCGGCTTTTCTTACACGACTTATCTGGGGGAGATTTACGACTACCCACACAACAAAAGTATCCCCACCCAGTCCCTCGTCTGGAGCGTCCGAGCCGGTTGGCGCCGCCAAATGTCCCTCGTCTGGAACCGATCCTTATTCTCACGGAATATCTCCCAAACCATCCTCCGCATCAGCCTCCATCCCCCCGACATGATCTACCCCCAAATCTGGACCCAAGTGGAGTCCCTGATCAAAAAGTCTCTGGTGACACGTATTCCTGACACATATTTGAATTGTATAAAATCCTAATATTTTTTCCACTGTGTTTAATAGTGCTGAAACCTATTCTACGCACGGCACCAAGTCCCGGATTTCAAGCCAAGCCGAGCTTTACTAATAACTCCGACTCCATTTTGCGCATCTGTGTAATCTGTTTTTTCGTACGGTCATCGTAACCGGCGAGGTGGAGGATGCCGTGAACCATATAAAGGATGAGTTCCTTGTCAAAAGTATTGCCAAATTCAAGAGCCTGTCTTTTGCACGTGTCCACGGAGATGATCAACTGGGCGTACTCTTCCCCGAGAGGAAAGGTAATCACATCCGTAGGGGTCGGATCATCCATGTATTCTCCATGGATTTGCGCAATTTGCGCGTCATCAACGAAGGTAATCTCCAATTCCTGGTGGGGAATCGGCTGTAGGTCCACAGCTTTCAAAGCCGCCCGTTTAAGTTTGGGCAGATTTAAATAGAGCGACTTTACCCTCTTCGAGAGGCTTATCTTTGTCTTCATCAGGTTTGGGGTAGTTTATACGCGCATGAAGCATATTTGTCAGCATGAATACGAGCTTACCGCGGATGATATTCAGTTCACCTAAAGTCAGGTCGGCCTGATCAAATTGGCCATCATGGATTTTGTGTTCGATAATCCCGTTAATCAAATCCTCGATCCGTTGGGGCGTAGGCTTTTGGAGGCAGCGGGAAGCAGCCTCCACCGCGTCACAAATCGAGATAATGGCTGATTCCTTCGAGTGCGGTTTTGGACCAGGATAACGGTAAGTATTCTCATCAACATCAGGCACATCATCACAATTCATATCGAGGATTTTGCTGCCCAGAGTGGCATCTTCGGAAAGCCTTTTTGCCCGGTGGTAAAAATAAGTGATCAGGCTCGTCCCGTGATGTTCACGGATGACATCGATAATCTCCTTGTTCAGCTTGTACTTCATGGCTAGGTCCACCCCTTCCTTTACATGGGCTGAGATAATCAAGGCACTCATTTGGGGATTGAGTTTATTATGGGGATTACGTTCAACATTCGAGTTCTCGATGAAATATTCAGGTTTCACCATCTTCCCAATATCATGGAAATAGGAACAGACACGGCACTCCAAGGCATTGGCCTTCACCGCTTCAGCCACTGACTCCGATAAATTGGCGACATTAAGGCTGTGGTGGTATGTGCCGGGGGCGCTGATCGACATTTCTTTGAGTAATGGATGATTAAAATCACAGAGTTCCAACCATGAAATATTCGTCGTGATTTTAAAAATATTCTCCAAGAGGGGCAGGATACCACCGGCTAACAAAGCGGTCATGAACCCGATAATAACCCCCCACAAAGCCTGCCGCACCGCCATACGCAGCTCGGGGGACTCCGTAATCCCATGCCCCCATAATGTCGAAATATGGATACCGTGGATCAAACCAAAAGCACAAGCGCACAAGAGAGAGGTCAATCCCACCCAGATACCTGCACGGATAAGATCGGACCTTTTCCTGACATTACGGGTATAATAAACACCAATAAAACCGGTCAACAAACCTATGATCAACATCTGGAAGCTATTATCAAAAATAATCGCTGTGAGTACACTCAAGAAAATCACAATAAATGTCCCCGCCCCTACCCCCATCAGTGTGGTAATCAGAAGTGGAGCCAAAGCTGTCGGCACCAAAAAGACCGCCATCGGAAGCGGCTGCTGAAATGTCGGCAGGTCATCGACCATATAAGGGCCTACATATAAAAAGAGGAATTTTGCCAATAATAAATTCCCCAACCCTGTCACAGTGACTAAGAGCACCTTGGAATTCCGGTCAATGACATCCTTCAACTGGAAATTCATGTAAGCAATCGCCACAATCATCACCATCAGAGAAAGAAAAAGCCGTTCCTTGATCTGATAAATATCACCATCATGCACTAAAATCATCGCAGTGGAAATAAAGGCTAATGCGCCAATACAATACTTGATAATTATGCTCCTCTCAAAAAAGGCACTAAAACGACCCTCCTCATAAACTCGCCTCATTTCCGGTGCTTCAAATTTTTTATGTAGCCCCAGTAGACCCAATAGTTTCCTGACCATAATGAATAATTTAACCTAATTTAGATGAATTTACTACAGGTGAATACGTATAAAGGTTTTGGCAGCCTAGTCAAAATTTATATAATTTAATTGACTTTCAACATTGATTTTTTTGTCTTCCATTAAAAACTTCTGGAATTGATGGAGCCCCTCTTTTTCCTCTTCATTCAAATCATAATAGATATTCTTCGTCAGGTAATTCATGGCCAACCGGGTGGATGAGAATACATGTTTCCCCGCACAAATGGCATCGAGATGAGCCAACCCCTCTTCCTTTGCCCTCTTCAAAGTATCAAAAACCTCCCAATTACAGGTATTTTTCCGCGCCGCCCACACCGCATATACAAATGGCAACCCCGTAAACTCCTTCCAGACCGCCCCTAAGTCCGTAATTTGCCAATCGTCCCCTTTTAACGAATCAATAAATTTTAATGCCTGGTCGCCAATCAGCATCACAGCATCACCTGCGTCAGTGGCTCCATCGCTGTCGAAGGGAATATACTCGGGCTTAATCCCGAAAAAGCGTTCACAGACAATCTTGACCAATGTCGCCGAGGTTTTCGAGTGGATATCCACATTCACCGCGCGTATTTCTTGGACCGGTATGCGATGCGCTAATACGACACTTTGAACCGGTCCCCGGCTGGAAATCGAAAAACCGTCGAGGATATCGTAAAGCCCGGGCTCCTCCAAGACCTCCATGACCGGCACGAGCCCGATATCGATTGCACCCTCGCGTAATTTGCACGCCAGATCCGCCGGATGCAAGAGCAGGACATCATTGAGCCCGTGGATCAAAGGTTTTGCATTAAAGTAAGGAACACTCGCGATTTTCATATCAATATTTCTCGGGCAACAGGTTATCACCCTCCTGCGACCCCCTAATCCCTCACCAAACAAATAAAATCAGGATAATGCGGTGAATGGGAAGGTTCAAACCATGGCCGGAACCGTTGCAGAGTTTTTCACCTTGTTATAATGGCTATCCCGTTGCCAAGGAATGCGCCCAGCTTCTTCAATGGCCTTGATCAAGGTGTATTGGGTCTGTTCTTGAGGGGTGCGTGAACCCGCCATGTGGAAGATTTTCTCCTCCACAATCGTCCCGTGTAAATCATCTACCCCGTAACTCAGTGAAATTTGTGCGAGACTCAGGCCTAGCCCGATCCAGTAACCGGTAATATGGTCGAAATTATCCAGATAAAGCCGGCTCACCGCCAGTGTGCGCAGGTCATCCCATCCCGTTGACGGTTTGATATGCGAAAGTTTATTCCCCTCGGGATGGAATGCCAGCGGGACAAAACCGGTGAATCCTTTTGTCTCATCCTGGATCTCCCGTAACCGGCGCATGTGGTCGATCCTATCTTCCAAAGTCTCGATATGCCCGTAAAGCATTGTGCATGTGCTCCGTCCACCCATCCTGTGCCAAGTCTTATGAATATCCGCCCACTCATCGGCAGTTTCTTTTCCACGGCAGATTTGCTCACGGACTTTTGGATTAAATATCTCCGCGCCACCCCCTGTGAGCGAGCCCAGCCCCGCCTCGCGCAATTTGCGTAGGGTATCTTCCACAGTGAGTTTTGCTTTCCATGAAAGATGCCGGATTTCCACGGCCGTAAAACATTTCAGGTGCAAATGACTATCGAGGGCCTTGAGCGAACTCAGCATATCCAGATAGTACTCAAATGGCAGGGAGGGATGTAGCCCCCCGACAATGTGCAGCTCGGTAATCCCCAAGACCAATGACTCCCTGGCCATTTGAACCACCTCAGGAACTGTATATTCAAACGCCTCCGGATCATTCTTGCGTTTTGCAAAGGCACAGAACTGGCAATTCAGGATACAGACATTTGAATAATTGATGTAACGATTCAGGATAAATGTCGCATCATTGCCGTTCTTTTGTTCCCGGACAAAATTCGCCATGGCCCCGAGGGCATTAATATCAGGGTTACTGAAGAGACGAAGTGCGTCATGGTCGCTGATACGCTGTCCCTGGGAGACTTTCTCCCAGATATCCCCCAGCCCTGCTTTTTGAATCATTTTCTCCATACAATCACATCCCATAATATCGTTATGAACACGATGACACTGATCCATCCATTAGCCTTAAGGAAGGCATCATTGATCGCCCGTGTATCAAGCTTGCGTGCCCGTGCGTGTTGGTAAACTAATAAAACGGCAATCACAGCCAGTCCTATCCAATATGGCATATGAAGCCCTGAAATCAAACCGAACAATAAAAGAAATACCCACATAATAAAATGTAACCACCGAGATATCGACAACGCCTTCGGGATTCCCCATTTGACCACGAGGGAATTTAACCCCGTCTTCCGGTCAAAATCGTAATCCTGTGTCGCATAAATCATATCAAATCCCGCCACCCAGAAAAGCACCGCCAGCGCCAAGATAAAAGGCTGCCAAGCAAACAAATCACCCGTGACGGCCACCCATGCCCCCACCGGAGCCACCGCCAAGGCCAGCCCGAGAAAAAAGTGGGAGTAACTCGTAAACCTCTTTGTCAGGGAATAAAAAAAGACAATGCCCAAGGCCACCGGAGATAAAATCAAGCAAAGCACATTCAATATCCCGCTACTGGCGACAAATAATACCGCCGAAACCAATACCAAGGTAATCCCTTGCTTTTTGGTCACCAAGGTATGCCGCCTCTCTGTCCGGGGATTTTTCCGGTCGATCGACCAGTCCGCCACTCGGTTGAACCCCATCGCAGCCGTTCGAGCAAAAACCATACAAAGCAGTATTCCGACGAATTTCACCCCTAGCCAACTCCAAAATCCCCACGGCCCCGTAAAAGGGTTTTGCCCCACAAAATACGATACGGCTAGCGCCCCGCTGGCAAATGCAAATGGTAACGCAAAAACCGTATGTGAGAACTTCACAAACTCAAGGAGACGAATAAAAAGTGAACTTTTTTTATCCATACGTTTTATCGACTAAAACTCCTAACTCGATCATATTAAGGCCCCTCAATATCAAGAAAAATTCTTTTTAAAGTTATTCGTCAGGATTCCCTAGAATAAACAGGGCAATCTCTATAACGGTATGTCATTTTCATAAAATAAAATATAATGTCATTAAAAACGAATAATCAAACTATATCTGATTGTCTCTGATTTTAAGAAGCCTTGTCAATACCGACTCGATCGGTAGCCCGATAATATTCGATTCGGGGCCGTCAAATGAAGAAACAATCATCTCCCCATATTCCTGAAAACCGTAGGCCCCGGCTTTATCGAGGGGATTCACCAGTCCGAAATACCGCGCAATTTGCGCACGCGTGAGAGGCTTGAATGTCACGGCTGTACGAACCGCATAATCTTCCTCATACCCTTTTGATTTCTGCCCCAGATACACCCCTGTCCAGACCTCATGGGTGCGCCCGGCCAGCTGCTCAAGCATACGCACGGCATCGGACATATCCGAGGGTTTATTCAGTACGTGCTCATCGAGAAATACACTCGTATCCGCCGCCAAAACAAGCCGAGCCGGATAGATCTCTGAAACCACCCGCCCTTTCCGGCAAGCATTATCCTGGACAATTTGCTCGGGGGTCAGGTGTTCAAGCTTCAAGGGTTCATACTCCTCCACATCGATTTTAATCATCTCGAAATCAATGCCCACCTGCCTGAGCAAGTCAGCCCGCCTTGGGGAACTCGACGCTAAAATAATTTTCTCTTGTATCAACACGCTCCCGTTTCTACCACCTCAGCTTTCCCGTGCCGAGCGAAAAAAAAGGTGGCTGATGCCCAGAAGAATGATCGGGGGGAGCCTTTGCAGCTTCCCCCAGTGTAAACCCCAGTCCAAGAAAACGGGATGAGGACTTTTTTTGGGGGGGGAGGGAAAAAGAGTCTCTTTTTTCTTAGGAAAGATTTTTCCCGACAATGGTGCTGACCATCTTTCCATCAGCGCGTCCGGCGACTTTAGCCTGGACAGCTTTCATGGCTTCACCCATTTGTTTTTTGGTCGTCGCCCCGATCTCTGCGAGGGTTGCTTTCACGATTTGCTCGAGCTCCGCCTCGGACATTTGCGCAGGGAGGAATTTCTCCAAGACACCCATCTCCTCTTTTTCCTTGTCGACGGCACGTCCGGCCGTTTCATAACTAGCTATCGTATCCTGACGCATTTTGATCTGCTTACGGACGGCTGCCATCACGATCTCATCGGTGACTTCGCCACCCGCCCCACCGAGTTCGATCGCAGCATATTTAGCGGCGCTTTTGAGCATCCTGAGAGTATCCAAGACCACCGTTTGCCTGGCGATCATCGCTTTTTTGATCTCCGCATCCACTTGTTGACTCAATGACATAAATTTTCCTTTTTGTATGAAGAGAAAGTGCCTTTTTCACCCTACGCCGTCAAGCTATTCACTCTTCTGGTCATCCACTTGGATGACCAAAAGCAAGAGGCCCTTATCGTAAAGGGGGCCTTTGATGTAGAGGGGGGTGCCGCGCTCGAAATTTACCACGGTTTCCACAATACTCTTATCTTTATGCCAGAAATTAACGCGGAGCTTGTAGATGTCACCTTTATGTTCGAGCTGCTCGATTTTTAATGAGAAATCCTTGCCCAAGGGGGGAAAGTCACTTTTGGTCTTTTGCAAGGGTGAGGTCGCCTGTTGGGCCACCCGTGCGTAACGGTAACCGAATGTCTTGTCGATAGTCGCCATCACAGCTTTCGATATCCGGGAATCTTCCTTTTGGGCGGGCGGTTCATTAAAACAATAAACGAGTTGCGCGACAAAATCCCCCGCATGCACCATGTGCATACTCATCAGGCCCACCAGTGATATCAAAAAAAACTTCTTCAGCATAAAGCGCCCCCTTTTTTTACGATGCGTCCTTGAGAATATCAGGATTCGCAGGCAAATAATCAAGACCTTCTATCCAGATCACCGTCACACCCGATTTCTTTGATTGGATCGGGGTCACGGACACTTTATCGAGTGAGGTACGTGCGTCCAGCACCTTAGCATACCTCTGAGAATGGTTAAACTCAGGAAGTAACATCACACTACAAACAACCAAAAGAATGGCAAATGCAGGTGCCCAATAAAGGCCTAATACTCTCAAGATGGATTCTTTGCTGAAACGATTCCTTTTACGGGCTTCTTCCCCCGCAATTTGTTTCTGAACCTGGGACCAGAAGAATTCCGGTGTGGCATCCGTCTGATGCCGTTTTCCGCTTGAACGGAGCAATTTGCTCATGTCTTCTTGTATTTTGATCTCACTGGCTAGCTCCGGATCATTTTCGGAGACACGTTTAATAAATTTATGGTCGACACTCCCGGTCTGTTGATCGACATAAGCCGCTGTTTTTAGAATTTCTTTATTCATGATACCACCCCCTTTAATAATTTTTTCAGGTGTTTTCTCGCATAATAAATGCGCGACATGACCGTCCCTGTCGAACATTCCATTATCTTTGCGATCTCTTGGTAATCCAACTCGTCGAATTCCCTCAAGACCAAGACCGTGCGGTGCTCGGGACTGAGCTTTGCCATCGCCTCATCGATCCTGTTACGGAGTTCCTCCTTTTCTAGGGACTCCGTTTGTTTAGCCTGTACGACTAACTGGCTTTCCACCGGTGCATCCGATTCCTCCGAGGGGATTATCTCGTCAAAATCCACCATTGCATACCGGTTATGCTTTCTGAGGTGGTCGATCCCGAGATTATGCGTAATCCGATACAGCCACGTGAAAAACGCCGATTTACCCTCAAATTTCGCTAGATTTAACCAAGCCTTCACAAAGACCTCCTGTGCGAGGTCTAACGCATCCGTCTCATTCCTCACGATCGTCATGGCCAGATGGAAAACCCTCTGGTAATACTGCGTCACGAGCCGCCCGAATGCCGCCTGATCACCCGCCTTCGCCTTCGCGATCAACTGCGCATCAGTCTCATCCGGTTGCATCTCTTTGTATGACGGGTCAGGCATGGTATCTATTCATTGATAAACAATAATTTATTCATCCACAATAGTTAAAACTCCATCTTGATCAGGATAGTCGAGGGCAAGAAGTATCTTAATGAACCCATTTTCACCATTCCGGTGAGAATATATTCTGATTTTCGTATAAATCCCCATTCTGTGTGGATTTACGAATGTTTTCGTTAATTTTTTTCGTCATTCCTTCGGCCTTTGTCCGTACAGACGCTTGTTCTTCACCAGATAGAGAGGCGAGTAATTCTTTTTGTTTAACCGGAGCCTCTATATTTCCGGCTTTTGATGCCACCTCTAACCATACAAAAGCTTCATTTATATCTTTAATCACTCCCTCACCCTTAAGATAACAGTCCGCTAAATGCATCTGAGACTTTTCATGGCCCAGATCAGCTGCTTCCCGATACCAAATCACCGCCTTATGCTGGTCAATAGACACGCCGTAACCATGGTAATAAATATCTCCCAATGTGTATTTCGCCTCCAGACTTCCCGCAGTGCCAGCTTCTTGTAAGAGTCTTACTCCTTTTGGAATATCCACTGGCACGCCTTCTCCATTTATGTAAACCTGGCCTAGCAACATTTTAGCTGTAACACTCCCTTTTTCATCGGCCTTTGTAATCCATTCAAAAGCTTTCTGATAATCCCGATCTCCACTTATTCCCTCGTAATAGTTCTTGGCCAGTTCCATCATGGCAATCTCATCCCCATCCGTTGCCAGCTCCTCAAGTATCTTTAAACCTTTTTTCGTATCAGTAATTTCACTCTCTTTTGTTAATAATAATCTCCCAAGCTCTCGTTTAGCCAAGACATCCCCCGTTTCAGCGGCTTTTTCATAATACTGATAACTCTTCTCAAAATTCTCATGATCTTTATGCAGTTTACCCAAAAGGAGATAAACTTTGACTGTAGACTGATCTTTCACCAGCTCGTCAGCATATTGAAATGCTTTCTTTTCATCGTAATACTTTGAGGTTTTTTCACCATGAATGCGGACCAACTCGTAGAGAGCTGCTGACTCTCCTTTTTTCGCAGACTTTGCAAATAGCTTAAGGGCTTTCGCTTCATCTTTTGCCACATACTTCCCCTCCATCAAATAACATCCCGTCTTATATTGTGAATATGGATGTCCTTTTTCTGCTGCCGACTGATAATATAAATAGGCGGTTTTATCTTGTTTCATCACCGTCTCATAAATATACGCCGCCCTGAAAATCGATTTTAGATCACCGACTTCCGCCAAATGAAGGTAACATGACAACGCTCGGTTATTGTCTACCTCCACTCCATTACCATCCTCATAAAACAGTCCTAAATTATAAATCGCTACATCATTATTCTTTTCAGCTGCTTCATTCATCCAATAAAATGCGAGGGCTTTATTTTGAGTTGTCCCTTCTCCATTGAGATAGGCCAGTCCTACGCCGACCATGGCCGACGTATCTCCCTTCTTGGCTGACATCAGGTTGTAATAAAATGCCATCGAAAGGTCCTTTTTAATCCCTTTCCCAGATTGATACATACTCCCGAGCATTGCCAGTGCATATGCATTTCCCCTGTCTGCAGCTAGCTGATACCACTTGAATGCCTCATCATTATCCGTTTTGACATGGTCACCAAAAAAATATGCTGATCCCAAACGTATATATGATCTCAGGTTACCCTTGGCCGCAGCCTTCTTATAATCTTCGATTGCCTCAGGATACTTGCCTTTTTTCCATAACAGTTCCCCCCTGATCACATCATAAACCCCACATCTCGACAAAAAGACACCGAAAGAGACGAACAATACAAAATTGATTATTAAAAAAATCTTTACTGTGGTCGCCGTACGGAACCGGATTTTTTTAACTCTTCCAAAAGGCATACTACGCCGATTTCATTTCCTGGAGGCGGAGCTGGCCGCAGGCGGCGTCGATGTCGTGGCCTTTTTCAAGGCGGAGCGTCGCGGTGACATCGTAGGAACGGACCTTTTCGGCAAAGGCAATTTGTCGCGCCTCGGTGGGCCGGGTCCATTCCAGCCCGTCGACTTTATTGTAGGGAATCAGGTTCACCTTGACCTTGAGGTTACGACAGATTTTTCCGAGGGCATCGGCGTCCGC
This sequence comes from Verrucomicrobiota bacterium, assembly GCA_034440155.1. NCBI lineage: Bacteria > Pseudomonadati > Verrucomicrobiota > Verrucomicrobiota bacterium. The sequence goes on from JAWXBN010000097.1 coordinate 25,404, forward strand.
TGGGGAGTCATTGACCCCGGCTATCAGGATATATTCAAAGGTAATCATCTGACTGCGGAATTTCAGGTATTCACGGCAAGCACCCAAAAGCTCTTCCAACGGGTATTTTTTATTCACCGGCATGATTTTATCCCGAGTCTCATCTGTGGCCCCGTGGAGAGAGATGGCCAGACGGATCTGCTGGGGTTCCTGCGCCAAGCGTTTGATTTCAGGAACCAGTCCGCTGGTGGAAAGGGTCATCTTGCGGGCGCCTATCCCCACACCCCATTCGGCATTCAGAATCCGGATCGCCTTGAGCAAATTGTTGTAATTTGACAGCGGCTCACCCATTCCCATAAAAACGATATTATTGACTTTATGCCCGCCATGCTCTTCAGCGGCCATGACCTGCCCGACGATTTCGTCGGGGAGCAAATTGCGTTTCCACCCGTCGAGCCCACTGGCACAGAATTTACACCCATAAGCACACCCGACTTGCGAGGACACACAAAGCGTGTGGCGGTCGGATGTCTCGCCGTACAGGGCGGGATTTGCCGGGATCAATACACTCTCGATCATCTGGCCATCGGCGAGTTTCCAGAGGAATTTCTGGGTGGTGTCTGCCGAACCCTGCTTGCGGACGAGCTCCAGATTACCCAGCACAAAGTGCTCGGAAATCTTTTTCCTCATCTCGACAGGCAAATTGCTCATGGCATCAATGCTTTTTACCCGTTTCTTATAAATCCAATCCAGAATCTGCCCGGCCCGGTATTGAGGTTCAAATTGTTCCCCTACCCAACCCTTTAATTCCGTGTCCAAAAGTGATTTTAAATCCGTCATGTGGCGTTTAACCTAAACGACTCTTCGCCAAGTGGAAAGAGCGATTTTTTTAAATGATCATCCGCGCAAATCGCTCGATGATCCGGTTACTCTCTGGTGTCGGGACCACTGAGGCAAGGGCGGCATCGACATTCACCCCCTCTTCTTTCAGGGCCGCCGCATCCTCCTCGATATAAAGGCGCATGATGTCTTCGGTAAATTCTGGGTGGAACTGTACCCCCCAGACACGCGGGGCAAATTGCACGATATGATGGGGTTCAAATCCATTTGCCCCGAGCACTTTTGCCCCGTCCGGTAAACGGAGGGCGGTTTGTGAATGGCTCGCATGGACTTTTATCTGGCGCGGAAACTGGCCAAAAAGCGGGTCTCCAGAAGCTTCAGGGGTGAACTCCACTGAGAAAGTACCCTCTTCCGTCCCACGGGGATGATACCCGACCTGTCCCCCGAGGGCATGGGTCAGTAACTGATGCCCGTAACACACCCCGAGCACGGGCACGCCCCGGGCGATGACTCCCGGCAGCCACGACGCCATTTGCTCACTCCACGGCTCTTTGTCCGTGACCATACAATGGGCCCCGCTGATAATCACCGCACTGATACTCTCCGCTGGCGGGAGAGGATCCCCTTCATAGGCGGCACAAACCCGGGCGTGCCCGGCCAATGGACCTAAAGCATCCAGATACCATTTCTCCACGTCCCCGCAATTTGCTCGAATCCGTGGGAAAGTCGTCCCGGCCTTAATCATTAAAATCGGTTTCATCATTCACCCCCTTGCAGCAGTCCAAATGCCAGAATCCCGTATAATTCAAAAGTATTAACCACTGTGATGGGCGAGCTTACAAGAGGATCAAAAATGAACATTCTCAAGGAAACACAAGGGAGAAAAATCACTCCCGCCCCGACACAATCATTATGACCACGCTCATGACCATCACTAACACAATCAACCTGATCCATTTTTGGTCAAGCGTTCTCTCCGTCGAACGTCAAAGTGAGGTGGAACGTTAGTCGTTATCACTATCGCGTTGTTGGCTTTTTGACCGCTATTTCTTGAGAATTATCAATTTCTATAAAAGATAACTCCTTGATCTTTGCTTGTGACTTCGCATGCTCAATTGTCATACTGACTAAATTTCCTTCAGCATCTAAATCTATATAAATATTGTCATTTACTTCTTTAGTTTCTGAAATCTGAAAATCGCTAAACTCAACAAGTGCTGTATCCGTGTCTGAAAAGGATTTTATTTTCATTTTTTAGGCTCTTCGGGATTTTGAGTGGGTGAATTAAGGGTCATGAAGGATTTTTGCTCGGTGGATATCCTGCCATTTTGTGGATATTTCCACATGAGAAAAATTCCTTTACGACTTTTTAACTGCTGATATCAGCACTCCGTCCCCGCCAGATCGGGGGATGGCAGAGATAAGAAAAGATTACGACAAGATCATTACCGCCCCCTACACAAAAAAATCTGTGTGAATCGGTGAAATCTGTGGATCATCGTGGCTCGGACTCACGCCTTGGCGACGAGCTGGCGCAGGACGTAGGGGAGGATACCGCCGTGGCGGTAATACTCGACCTCGATGGGGGTGTCGATCCGGCATTTGACCGTGACATCCTCGCTCTTCCCGTCCTTGCGGATGATCCGGAGAATGAGTTCACTTTGTGGTTTGACATCATTGGTCAGGCCGACGATGTCGAATTTCTCCGTACCATCGAGCCCGAGAGTCTGTGCAGAGACCCCGTCATGGAATTGCAAGGGGAGAACCCCCATCCCGACGAGATTCGAGCGGTGGATACGTTCAAAGCTCTCTGCGACGACGGCTTTAACCCCGAGGAGGGCTGTGCCTTTGGCCGCCCAGTCGCGGGAGGAGCCGGTTCCGTACTCGTGCCCGGCAAAAATAATGAGTGGGGTTGTTTTCGATTGATAATGTTCCGCCGCATCATGGATAAAGACTTGTTCCCCTTCACCGTAGAGCTTCGTCACGCCACCTTCGATACCGGGAACCATGAGGTTTTTGATACGGACATTAGCAAAGGTGCCACGGGTCATGATCCGGTCATTACCCCGGCGTGAACCGTAGCTATTAAAGTCTTCGAAGGTGACCCCCTTTTCGATCAAGTGTTTACCAGCTGGGGAATTCTGCTTGATCGCACCAGCGGGTGAAATGTGGTCGGTCGTGACACTATCCCCGAAAATGCCGAGGGCGTGGGCCCCTTCGATCGGCGCAATTTGCCCGGGCTGGGTCTGGAACCCGATGAAAAAGGGAGGTTCCTGAATGTAGGTACTCTTCTCGTCCCACTCAAAGACGTCTCCTACCGAGGACGGGATTTCGTTCCATTTCGGATTCTGGCTGACGAAATCGCTGTAAAGTTTACGGAAGACTTCCGGTTTCATGGCTGAATGCATGAGGTCGGCGACCTCCTTGATCGTGGGCCAGATATCTTTCAAATAAACGTCCTGTCCATTATTACCTTTCCCGATGGGGTCTTTGGACATGTCGATATCCACACGTCCGGCGAGGGCAAATGCCACCACCAAAGGAGGACTCATGAGGAAGTTTGATTTGATATTCTGGTGGACACGGGCCTCAAAATTACGGTTACCACTGAGGACCGAGGCCGCGACGAGGTCATTATCCACGACCACCTTTTCGATCGATGGGTCGAGGGGGCCGGAATTCCCGATGCAGGTCGTGCAGCCGTAACCGACGAGGTTAAACCCAAGCTGGTCAAAGTAGGGCTGGAGCCCGGTCTGGGTCAGGTAATCGGTGACTACACGTGACCCCGGTCCGAGGGAGGATTTGACTGCGGGATGGGGTTTTAACCCGGCCTCGACAGCTTTTTTCGCGACGAGACCGGCGGCGAGCATGACACTGGGATTTGAGGTATTTGTACAGCTCGTGATCGCGGCGATCAAGACACTGCCGTGCCCGATTTTGCCTTTACCGTGGCCATAACCATTCACTTCAGCGGATACTGATTTGAAATTTTCCGCTTTGTGTCCGAATCCTCCATCAGCCACGGGCTTTGAGAATGCACTGACAAACTCTTCTTTGAGTCTGGGCAGCTCGATACGGTCTTGGGGACGTTTTGGTCCGGCGACAGAAGGCACGACTGTATCGAGATCGATTTCGATGACCTGACTGTAATCCACCTCGCCCTTTTCTGGGATACCAAAGAGTCCTTGGGCCTTATAATAATTTGTATAATCGGTCAGGTGCATTTCCTCGCGTCCGGTGGCGCGGAGGTAATTCACACATTCCTCATCAACGGGGAAGAATCCCATGGTCGCCCCGTATTCAGGAGCCATATTCGCAATCGTCGCACGATCCACGACGGGTAAGGCCTTCGCACCGGGCCCGAAAAACTCCACAAATTTGCCGACGACTTTTGTCTTCCGTAAAAGCTGGGTGACGGTCAGGGCTAGATCAGTAGCTGTGACACCCTCGCGCAATTTGCCCGTGAGATGGACACCGACCACGTCAGGGGTCAGGAAATAAACCGGTTGCCCGAGCATTCCCGCCTCAGCCTCGATCCCGCCCACGCCCCAGCCGACAATGCCCAGACCATTAATCATGGTCGTGTGTGAATCGGTCCCGACGAGGGTGTCCGGATAAAAGACCCCGTCTTTTTCGAGGATGCCTTTGGCGAGGTATTCGAGATTTACCTGATGCACGATCCCGATACCGGGGGGCACGACCTTAAAGGTTTCAAAAGCTTGCATGCCCCACTTGAGGAATTCATAACGTTCGCGGTTACGTTTAAATTCCAGGTCGAGATTCTTTTCGTATGAATCCTTGTCCCCGGCGAAATCCACCTGCACCGAGTGGTCCACGACCAGATCGACAGGAACGAGGGGCTCGACCACCTTTGCATTCTTTCCCATGCGAGAAATGGCCGAACGCATCGCTGCTAGATCGACCAAGAGTGGCACCCCGGTAAAATCCTGGAGGACGATCCTTGCCACGACAAAAGGAATTTCATTCACGCGGGATTCGATAGGTTTCCATGCGGCGAGATTTTTGACATCCTGCTCGGAGATTTTTAGCCCGTCACAATTCCGGAGCACGGACTCCAAGACGATCCGGATGGATACAGGCAAACGGGAGATTTTACCGAATCCTTTGGATTCGAGTTCTGCCAGCGAATAAAAGTTCCCCTTTTTGCCGTTGCTGAGGTCAAAGGTTTTCCGAGAGAAATCAAGTGGGTTAGCCATAGGTTTTATCAAGTTAATATGTGAGTGTGACAAAATGGCTAAAAATACCCGTCTCTTCAAATAAAAAAACGGGGTTCAGCTAAAAAAACAGGAAGTATCTACCTGAAAATCTCTTTTAAAGCCGCTTAATCGGTCTTTCCATCAGCCCAGGCACGGACAAATCCGACTAATTCCGCGCAACTTGCACTGCGGGCTTGGCGCACAAAAAATCCGGAGGTGGCATTCCCCATGGTCAGACGGGATACAGGATCGAGCCCGAGGAGCTGGGCGCAGCAGTAACCGGCATTAAAGCGATCCCCTGCCCCCGTACTTTTCTTTGGATTCGCACAATACGGACCGTCAGCAGAATACTGGCCTGTATTATCCGCCATCGCCGCAAATTTCACACAATGGGTGACCACCTCAGATATACCGAGACTCTCCCGGATCTGCGCGGCTTGGGCGGCGACAGCCTCGGGGTTATTTTCGGCGCTGGGCAGGCCAAGCAAGCCGGCGACAATATTTCCTTCATTCCCATTCACTCCGAGGATCGTGCGTCCATATTTCTCAAAATCCTTCAGGGCCACTAACATCTCGGCGATATCCTCTTTGGCGCGGCTACTGGGATCGACTAAGTCGAGGAATATCCACGGGCGTTGGGTTAACTTACGATAAACCTCCTGCTGCAATTTACGCCAGACAGCCGTCATGTGAGGATAAAGTGTCCAGTTCGTCATCGCGATCAAACCCGCTTTTTTACATTCCGCCTCGAAAACACCGTCTGCAAGCACCTGATCGATCAATGCCCCGTCGAGCTCGGCGAGCTGGGTGACGGCACTGAGCATGACTTTGCCGTCTTGGAATTCAAAGGCCAGAGTGCGCCCATAAGATTTCCCCCATGACACACACATTTTGCAGCGGGCGGCAAAGTCATCAAAAGCCGGATGCCGGGGATTCCCCAGTGTCGCAAAGTTATGCAGAGGTACTCCTAAGCTGATCAGCCCGTCCCCGAGATTAACCGAACATCCGCCCGGGTCATTACGGTGGATCACGATCTCACGCAGACTCGAACGCCCCGCAGCGGCTTTGATCATGGAGCCAAACGTATCGATGTCCTTAACATGGGTCCAGTCGGCATGACCTTTGCGTTCATGCACCACATTGATCATTTCATCGACGAACCCGTCAAAACCGCTGACCACATGGAAGTTTTTGATTTTTTCCGCATTTTGTCCAAGAGTGGCGGCGAGGGAGTAGAGGATATCTTTCTGGCTCATATAAATAAGTGGTTAGTGCTTCTTTTCCTTTCAAGAAACACCCAGAATAAACACCCTTAGAGTCCTGTCACGGAAAAAACGCTCCTATGAAGGATGAAACCGGAGGGTGCTCCCGTGAATCACCATATTATCCATCTTGTGGTAACACGAAAGCTCGAGTTCTTTGATTTCTCTGAGTCGAGTCGCTATACTAAGGGCTTTTTCAAATCCCATTTTCCTTACTGAAAAACATTTGGAAATATATTTTCCCGATATATCACGCCAGCGCGCGATTACCCCGGTTATTTCGACACTGTCATCATGCACTCTTTTGACAAAACCCACACCGACCTTGCCGGTTTTATTCCGCTTATTTTTGCTGAGGCTATACGGGCGGGGGGAAGGAGGCCCCGCTTTCTCTAATAGATAGTCACGCCAAATCGTCGCTGCCTTCAGTGACAAAGCCTCACCTCCAAATGTACGGTGTGAAAAGCTTTTGCGGTAAATAATTTCTGATCTTTGGATCCTGACTTCAAACCTGCTGTGACGGTCGCAAATGAATTTTGTTTCGCTGTTTCTTGTGAATTCTAGATGAATTGGTTGAACCATATTTCCTCCGTTAGAAACACGCTAACTTAAAAAATATATTGACGAAAGAAGTCTTCTACAAACGGTAGTAAATATTCTTTAAACGGTGTTCTTAGCAATTATTACCTATTTCAAAAGAAGAACTTATGATCGTAAATAGACTAAATAAGCAGGGGAAAACCTGATTAATAGATAATTAATTGACACCGACTTCCCAAACGAGGTCACCGTCCATTTGATCTTTGTCCTGTCCCCTCACTCCCCCGTCATCTTTCAGGTTTAGGCTGACGGAATAAAGGCGGTATGATAGGGCACTGATCCGCTCGTAACGCCGGGGGTTCCCGTCGATTCTATCCGTAGGCACATTGAGCGCATACTCTGGGACAAGTTGCTCTAACTCCTCGGGGTAAGTTTTATTTTTCAGGTAATAGCGGTATTGCCCGAGATTCCTAAAACCACCGCAATCTGCGCGAAAGTCATTTCCTGCCAGAGCTACAGCTCCACCACGGCCCTCTGGTCTTCGGGGTGATGTCGTCCAAAGGCCCCGGAGAGTACATGGCGCAGCAGATCGGTATCGGCCTGTCCGGATTCCTCAAAATAAGAAGGCCTCCCAAGCCTCATGTCGTGCCGTGCGCGAACCCCGACGCCGGCACAGGTCCATGGCTTTATTATGCGCGAGCCGGAGGAGAAAAAAAAGCCGCTTCGTCATCCGCACCGTCGAGCAAATCGCCTTTGCGTGCGAGCTTAAGGAAAACCTGCGGGAGGACATCCTTTGTATCGCCCTCATTCCGTAGAAAACCCGTCAGGAAGGAATAAAGCCTCTGGCTATGCCTCTCGTAAAGCGCTTCAAGTGTCCGGATTTCCGCCATCTTCGACCAAAGGACGTTCTACCCCTTCCTCTTTGTCTAAGCAATTTGCTTTTTTCTCTCGAAAAATCCCCCCCTGAATTCCTTATACTGCGAAGCATTTGATAAAAACGGATGAATTCCTCCCGTCTTACCGTGTCCTTTAAAGACCTAAAAATAAACAATTTGCATCATATTTACCTATTTTTAATGAATAAGTCTGAAGGGATTTTATGTGGTATTTTACCCCTCATATTGCGTCAGAATGGAAGAATACCACTATTAGTTGTGTATTTTTCTTGAAATCCTTATTCGGAGCACTAGGCTTCGCACCCATGTATCTCAAGACCCTTTCGATTCAAGGATTTAAAAGTTTTGCCGACAAAACCGATTTGCATTTCCCCTCGGGAGTCACCGCGATCGTAGGACCAAATGGTTGCGGAAAAAGTAACGTTCTCGACTCGCTCCGTTGGGTTTTGGGTGAACAATCCGCCAAGGCCCTGCGCGGTTCATCTATGCAAGATGTCATTTTTAATGGAACAGACACCCGTAAACCCCTCGGGATGGCCGAGGTCGCGCTCACCTTTTCGGATTGTGGGGATGAACTCGGTCTCGAGTATAACGAGGTCACCATCTGCCGCCGCGTGTACCGTGACGGTGCCAGCGAATACGAGATTAATAAAGTCCCTTCCCGGCTCAAAGATATCCAGCAGCTCTTTATGGATACGGGTGTCGGCCGCAGTGCTTACTCGATCATGGAGCAAGGAAAGATCGATAAAATCCTCTCCGCCAAACCCGAGGACCGCCGCGAGGTCTTTGAAGAAGCCGCCGGGATCACCCGTTACAAATCCCAGAAAAAAGAAGCCCTGCGTAGGCTCGAGTACACCGAGGCCAATCTCCTGCGCCTCACCGATATCGTGAAGGAAGTCCGCCGCCAGATCGGCTCCCTCCAACGCCAAGCCGGTAAAGCCCGCCGTTATAAAGAAATCATCGAGAAACTCCGCGTGGCCGAGACACGCCTCGCCCGCCTGCGTTATGAGAAACTCTCCCTCGAGATTAATGAATTTGAAAGCAGCGCCCAATCAATCAAATCCGATTTCGAACAGCTCTCGCTCACCTTAGAAACTCAGGAAACCCAAGTCTCCGACCACCGATCAGAGCTCGACCTCATCGAGCAACGTGCCACCGAGGCCCGCCAACAACACTCCGACCTCCGCCACCAGATCGACCAGGCCCGTTCCATCGTCCGGGTCAATGCAGAACGTATCTCCGAGGCCGAGAGTTTAATCGAGCAATACCGCATCGACATATCTGGTAATGAAGAAAAAATCAACATTCAGGAGTCTTCCCTGATTGAAATCCAAGGCCAGCTCGGTGAATGCCTCAGCCAGCTGACCCATGCCACTGAAACCCTCCGCGCTCAGGAATCCCGCGTCGAGGAAATCGCCCGTGGTGTCCGGAGTAAAATCGCCGAACAAGACACCCTCCGCCGCGAAATCCAGGAAATCGAAAAGACCACGGCGAATCTCCAAGCCCAAGCCACAGCCCTCGATAACCAATTCCACGCCCTAGAAGTCCGCCGTGACAGTCTCACCAGTGAAAGTGCGCGCCTCGAGGAGGCCAAAGCCTCTTCTGAAATCCGTTTATCCGAGCAACAGGCCTCACGCGCTTCTTCCCAACAAAATGTCGAAACTCTCGCCGCGCTCATTTCCGAAACCGAAGCCGAGATGGCCTCGAAACAAAGTGCCTGGCAGGACACCACCCAAAAGCTCAATGACGCCCGCAAATTGCTCGCCGATTATCAGGGCCGCATGGACATGCTCGCGCAACTTGCGCAGGAGCTCGAAGGGTACTCCACCGGCACCCAAAGTGTCCTGAAAGGCACCGCCCTCCAGGAAGCCACTAGCTCTCTGTGTGGCACCGTCGCCGATCATATCAAGGTCGCCCCGGATTTCATCAAAGCCGTGGAATCCAGCCTCGACACCCATCTCCAAACGATCCTCGTCCGGGGAGCCGCGATTTCCGGACGGATCATCGAGGCCCTCAAAAATCAAAAGCTCGGCCTTGCCACTCTCAAAGTCCTCGACTTGCCTGATTCCGTTATTTCTACCTGCGCCCTGCCCGAAGGCGGCATTTGTTGGCTCAATGATAAAATCCAGATGGATGACGAGGTCACCCCGTTCCTGCGCTCGCTCCTCGGCCACACGGTGCTGGTCGCTGACATCGACTCAGCCTTGCGCTTACGCGCGGCTCATGCCGCACTCGACTTTGTCACACTCAGTGGTGAAACCGTCAGCCGTCTCGGAGTCATTCGTGGGGGTGAGACCGGTGAGGTCGCCAGCACGATCCTCACCCGCAAAGCCTTGCAGGAAGAGCTCAATACCAAAATCCTCGAGGTCGATTCCCGTGCCGCGCAATTTGCGCTGGAGTCCGAGTCCCTCGCTGAACAACGCAAAACCCTAGGTGAGGAGGTCTCCGGCTTGCGAGGTGAGCTCCGTACAGCCGAAAACGATCTCCTGACCAAAACCAACGATATCCGTCATAACACCCGTGAAATCGAGGAACACGGCCGCCGCCTCGAGCAAATGGCGGCAGAAGTCCAGAGTTGCTCAGAGAAAACCGCCCAACTCGCCGCGCGCAAAGAGCAAATCTCCCACGATGTCGAGGCAGCCAGGGTGCGTGAATCTGAAAAGAAAAATGAATTTGAACGTGCCCAGGCCGAGCTCTCCGCCCTCAGCGAGGAAGAGTCCACCGCACGGGCAGAGCTGATGGAAAACAAAGTCACCCACGCGACCATCCAGCAAAGAAAACAATCCTTAGAAACCCAAGAAGCCCCGATTCGCGCCCGTGTCATCGAGCTGAATGAAGCCATCACCAACCGCCAGAGTGATATCGGAAAATTTAATGACCGCGTCACCTCCCTGCGCCTCCAAAGTGATGAGGCCGAAAACGGCCTCGGTGCCGCTGATGAGGAAATCCGCGCGATCCAGTCCCGGATCGATGAGCTCGGCACACACAAACTCGCTGTCCTCCAAAAAATCGAGGCTGCGGATAATGAACTCAAGGGAAAACGCCGCCTGCAATACGAACTCCAGACCAAACGCGGGAGCATGGACGTGCAAATCGCTCAGAAACGCATGATACTGAATACCCTGAGCGAATCGATCACCAAAAAATACCAAGTCAAAATCGAGGAAATCCAGCTCGAGATGCAGATTATCGGGGAAGAAATTCCTTCATCCATGGATGATCTCCAACCTTTTGTCGATGATCTCCAAGCCAAGATCGACGATATGGGCCCTGTGAATATCGAGGCGATCGCCGAGTATGACGACCTCGAGAAACGTCATGATTTCCTCACAAAGGAATTTAACGACCTCGAAGCGGCGAAGGCTAACCTGTGCGAGGCCATTGCTCAGATCAATAAGACGACAGAAAAAATGTTTACCGACACTTTCCACGCCATTAAGGCAAATTTCCAAACCCTCTTTGTCGAGCTCTTTGGCGGTGGTAAGGCAAACCTCATTCTGGCCGATGAAAATGATCCGCTGGAGTGCGGCATCGATATCGTCGCCAAGCCCCCGGGCAAACAGCTCCAGAGCATTTCCCTCCTCTCCGGTGGTGAACGCACCATGACCGCGGTCGCCCTACTTTTCTCCATGTACATGGTCAAACCCAGTCCCTTTTGTGTCCTCGACGAAATGGACGCTCCCTTGGATGAATCTAATATCAACCGTTTTATAAAAATCCTGAAACGTTTTGTCGGGCAGTCTCAATTCCTCCTGATTACCCATAATAAACGGACCATCTCGATTGCCGATGTGCTTTACGGGGTCACCATGCAGGAAAGTGGTGTCTCACGCCTCGTCTCCGTGAAATTTAATAAATCGGAAGTCCCCGTCCACGGGCACACCCTCGAGGGCGAAATCCCCACGATCTCCGAAAGCATGGGTAAACCCCTCGACACCCCGCAACTCGCCGCGGCCACAGCAGCGGCAGAAGCGACCGAAACTGCCACAGCATAAGGATACGGTAGGAACAGGTATTTACGGGGGGGGGAGCAGGAGTCTATCTATCGATAATAAGTGCTCTGGTACCTTTAGATTCATCGCGGCTATAAAACTCTATACCATGCATAATCCTGCTATTAGAATTTAAAGCAAACAGAACGGTATTTGTCCTGATTCATCTGAGTATAATCATATCCTGTCATCCGCGAGGCTGATAGATTGTCTTCATGAAAAAGATCCCATTTCAACAACGCTTAGATGATTTGAATGCCTTTTGGTCTGGCAATAAACCCTCTAGCATCCCCTATACCTTTTATGGGTGGTTCCATAAAGATGAGATCTACACTGATCCGTCAAGCAGATTGAGTCATGTATGTGAACACGGATTCATACCTGTTCGTCATATTATCCCGTACAAAACCGTTCGGAAAAATCTCACGGAAAGAATCGAGAAATACGAGGAAAACGGCACTCAGATCACGCGGATTAACTGGGAAACGCCTGTGGGAAATGTCTGGTGCACTTGTGCTGAAGGATGGAATAAGGATTTCTGGCTGAAGACCCCGGAAGATTACAAGGTCATGACTTATATCATGGAGAATACTGTCGTGGAGCCTGATCCTGAAAGTTATTATCAAATCAAGAAAACGGCCCTTTCCATCCAAATGGCTCCCATGTTATTTATTGAGAGGACCCCTTACCAACATATCATCGTCGATTATGCGGGACTCGAGATGTACGCGCTCCAGGTCGCTGATATGGAAGAAGAAATGATTGATCTTTATCATGCCATTGAGAGAAACTTTGCTCAGAGGATAGAAATCGCCGCAGAAATCGATCCTGATGTCCAGTATGTCACCGTTCTGGAAAATTACACAGCCGATCAAAGCGGGCCTAAACGATTCGATAAATTCCTCAAGCCAATCTACGAAAAATATTTCCCCACCCTCCAAAAGGCCGGGAAAGTCGTCGGCACCCATTATGACGGCAAAACCAAAGGCTGCCGCGATCTCATCGCGAAATCTCCCATGGACCTGATAGAGTCCCTGACCTGTCAGCCTGAAGGGGATCAATCACTCGCTGAAGCCCGCGCCATTTGGCCCGACAAACTTTTCTGGGTGAATATTAACCTCGAAAATTATGGTCTGCCGGATCAACAGCTCAGCCAACGGGTGCATGAAATGATCGATGAGGCTTCCGTCAAAGGCAAACAACTCGCCTTCGAGATTTCCGAGGATTGGCCAGCTAATGCCTTCGATAAAATCCCCGTCGTCTTGGACGCCATTCAAGAACATACATTCTAAAGATCATGGTTTAAAATTGACAGAACCGCGCAAATTGCGGAACTTGGCTCGCATGTTTCTTTCTACAGCGATCACGGCAGCACAGGAAGCGGGAAAATTGCTCCGCGCGAATTTCGGCACAGAACTCGTGGTTAATGAAAACCATGCCCACGACATAAAGCTCGAGCTCGATATCCAAAGCCAGAAATTAATTGAATCCATCCTCCTTAAAAACCATTCCGATCATGCGATCTTTGGTGAGGAAGGAATCCTCGGGAATCAATCAAGCGAATACCGCTGGATTATCGACCCCATCGACGGCACGGTGAATTTCTCTTACGGTATCCCACACTTTGCCATTTCCATCGGGCTCGAGAGGAACGGAGAAATCATCCTAGGGGTCATCTATGACCCGATCCTCGATGAAATGTTCACCGCTGAAAAAGGCAAAGGTGCCTCGCTTAACGGAAAACCGATCAAAGTCAGTAACCGCGACCAACTCAAAGACTCCATCCTCGTCGTGGGTATGAGTAAATATAATGACAGTATCGAAGCGGGGCTGAAATTAATCGGTTACTATTCCTTGAATTCGAAAAAACTCCGCAATATGGGTTCCGCCGCCCTCGCCATGGCATGGATCTCCTGTGGACGTTTGGACGGTTACATCGAAAAGAATATCGGCCTCTGGGATGTCGCCGCCGGGAAAGTCCTCATCGAAGAAGCCGGAGGCTCCGTTGACCTCTCCGACAATGCCCCCGATAAAAACCTCAAAATCATCTGCGGCAACGGCAAACTCCCCCTGAGTTTCACCGCTGCTTGATCTTTGGTCCTGAAAATTTTCAGGCCTTTTAAAATGCTTCGTGGTGGAATTTGCTTAATGATTTTCCAAAAGTGGATTGGACTGATTAATCCCCAGATCGAGCCTTTTTCGCTCTGTTTTCCTTAATGAGTTTAACCAGCTCCTGGCTCCGTTTCTGGGCGAGAGATATCTTTTCGGGTGATAACTTCTTTTCAAGACGATTACAGTCATTTACTGCATTTGCATTACCCGATTGAGCCGCCAAACTCATCCAAACCAGAGCTTCAACATCATCCTTATCAACACCTACGCCCTTCTCATATAACCATCCAAGATTATCTGCGTCTTTCCTGATGTACATCACTCCGAGAGATAAGGAAAAATACACCCTATCGTGAGTAATCAGAATTCATGAGTATTGATTACTTTCGCATGATTGAGACGGCATTCTCTATCCATGTCAAATCTACAGGTGAAAGGCATCGACCCGGGGCTTTACCGTCAGCTGGGTAAACGTGCCAAAGATGAGAATCGTTCCATCAGCCAAGAGGTCATTCACATCCTCAAAACTCACCTTTCCCACCCCCATAAACTTAATCTGAAAGCAACAGAGGCATTCCTCTCCCTAACCGGGGCATGGAAAAAGTCATTTCAAACATGCGTTCTTCAAGGAAAAACAGAAAGCCCTTAAAAAATGTATTTGATTGATTCAGACACACTCATTTTTGCATTTAAAGGGAATCCGACCGTTATCTCCCACTTCCAATCTGAAAAAAAATGACCCAAAGGGTATCTCTGTCGCGAGTTACGGGGAACTCCTTTGCGGGGCGCGGACATCATCTAACACCCTGAAAAACATCTCTCTTGTCAGGCAATTATCAGAAATTTATCCTATAGAACCTGTCGCTCCCGCGATTATGGAGACATTTGCTGAACTCAAGTCATGCCTTGAAAAGGCTGGGGAGAGACTTGATGATTTTGATCTTTTGATCGCTGCCACAGCGCTCAATCATAACTTGATTTTAGTGAGCAATAATACCCGTTACTTTACACGAATAAAAAATCTCCCCTTAGAAAACTGGACCATTCCTGTGATCTAAATAATTTCTCCCTTTTTTGTTTTTCAGTGAGAGAAATATCCCCTAGCTTCATGAGGTATCAGAATTCCAATCCCCGAATCATTTGGAGCCCTTTAAAAACCTATGAAAAAGCCGTCGAACGTCGTTGCACTCCTCCAAGATCTCGTTTCCATCTGTAGTGTTAATCCCGATGGGGATCCCGGGGTCCCCAGAGAAAAAGCTAACGAAGCGCAAATTGCGGAGTATTTGTCCGGTTATTTCAAATCCATCGGACTGGACACTAAACTCCAGACCGTTTATCCAAACCGCCCCAATGTGATCGGATCGACCAAAAGTACCAAGGGCAAACTGCCCCGGATCATCCTCTGCCCTCATATCGACACCGTCAGCGTCGGCGGCATGACTATCGACCCTTTTGATCCAAAAATCAAAGCTGGAAAACTCTACGGTCGCGGTTCATCCGACACCAAAGGCCCCTTGGCCTCCATGCTCTGGGCCTTGACCGAGGTCCTAAAGAAAAACCCGCAAGACTTAAAATACGAGGTAGTCTTTGCCGCTGTCATGGGTGAAGAGGCTGGTAATGACGGGATCAGGCACCTGATGAAATCCGGGATCAAAGCCGATTTCGCCATCGCGGGTGAGCCCACCAGTATGAACCCGGTTTACACCCACAAAGGGGCCCTCTGGGCGAAGCTCACTGCGCAGGGTAAAGCCGTCCATAGTTCCCAGCCCCAGAACGGGAAAAATGCCATTTACC